>DAOTXB010000143.1:0-13215 GCA_034435575.1 Anaerolineae bacterium | reverse complement strand
AGAATATTGTTTCATAATTATCCCATAATTATCAATAAAGTTTGGTTAATTTTCCCGAATTCAAAATTATTTGCAAGTATTTTGCACTATTTATTCATTATATTTTGTGAAAATATTTTCAATCAAAAGTGTGATCTGATCAGTATGGAGGCAATGGGAAAACTTTGGGTAGTCCTGAGGACTATGTTTTGCTTTAGCGTACATCTAACACAATTACAGCTTTGTCATCGCTTCGTAAATTTTGCGCTTGTTCAAGGATTTCCGCGCCATCAATCATCTTATCCGGCGTAGCAGATGACAACAATTCAGGCGAAGCACTAAAATAATCAGCTAACCCATCTGATGACAAGATGACACGCTGACCAACCTGTAGCGCAATATGTCCACTTTCGAGAAATCCAAGCGCAGTCGCTTCACCGGTAAATGCGCCATACGCATACGGATGCGACTTGTTGTTACGTATATCACGTCGAATCGTGATAATTGCATCACGCCCTGTTCCAATCTCTGTTTTATGGGCATCCAGCAGTGCTGTTTGAGGATAAGTAAATGTGATAGGGGATTGATCTGGCAAAACTGTCAGACCATAACAATCGCCAATATACAAATAATGGAACACATTGCCCTTCACCATGCCAAAAATAGCGACTGCACAGGCGAGATCATTTTCAACATAATCAATTTCTGTAAACACATTTTCGTTGTATTCAGCAACTTTTTGATTCGCAATTATCGCGTAATGTCGCATTTTTTCTGGAGTTCGGTCAGCATCCGTGAGAAACGCCTCATGGAACGCATCCGCAATGATGCGCGCAACTTCATATGCCGGGCTAGGAACAGGATATATGTTATTCACCTGTGAGCGCGTTACGCCATCGCACACGATGAACAACTGATTGGCTTCATCAACCAGTAGAAAATCCTCACATGGTTTCGATGGTGTGTTATTCGCTTTTATAGCAGATTGTATTGCCAAAGTTATATTCGCCATCGCTACCCCCAATTTAATTGTACCCTTGTTAAAGTCATGGAATGGAGCATCAGGGTAATGCAACGATCTGTCCGAGATATAACTCACGTATGTTCCGCGTTAATTCAAACTGTTCATCAGACATCAATGACCAGAACAGATTTGGTGAAGCGATTTCTCCTGCAGAAGTTTCCGCATAAGCATTGATGAGGTCAAAAAATGCTTCAGTGCCAATAATTTGCCGGATCGCATGAAGCATCAACGATCCCCGCAGATATACGGCATTAATATAGGGTCGGGATTCATTGAATTCATAAATTGTGCTATCCACATCACCGGTAGGGCTGTAATTATTTATCCGAAAACCCCACCACCAATCACGTAATTCTGGATAGTGTTCTTCAAGAAAGATGTATTCACTGTATGTTGCGAAGGCTTCATCTAACCATGGATCTTGGGCCGCATCATTGCCTGTCCGTGCATACCACCATTGATGTGCCACTTCATGTACGGTAATCAACACAAGATAAGACGCAACATTACCGGGATAACGTGTAAACCAATTACTGCCTACATGAACGAATCCACTAAATTCCATGCCATCAGGAAAATCGCCCTGAACAATCACCAAACGACTGTACGGGTATGTGCCAAACAAATCGCTATATGTCTCAATAGCACGCACAGCTTCATCAAGTGCAATCTGCGCCGTATCGAATTGCTGTCCGTTTACATTTACAAGCGCGTCATCATAGCTGTAAACCTCAACAGTCACACCTGTCAGTGCTTCTGCACTAATGACCCGAAAATTGTCACTTATACTCAGGCTAAAATCACGGGCATTGTCATGACGATAACGTCTCATTTGTGGATTAATTGATGTCATTTCCCCCGGTGCGGCAATCGTGAGGTTATCCTCAGCGCCGATCATATTGAGTGTGACATCCCAATCAGCCGTGTCCAATACATCCTGCTCACCGACAAGAAACGATTGACGAGAAATCCAATCACCATCCTGATAAGGCGCAACGGCGGCTAACCAGTGTCCTAGGTTGAATTGACGATTTGTGTAGCCTAAATATCCATGCGTGGCGTAGATACCGCTACCGATTAAGGGCATATTGAGGGCGTAAGATAGCACAAGTTCAACCTGACATCCCACGCCCAGGGATTCCAATAAGCCAACCATCAACCGTTTGCCATCCAGATTAACCGGCATATCTTCATCCAATGAACGAACAGCACCCAGAATAAAGACGTTATTCCAACGATTGGGTTCCACATTGAAGACAATTTCATTCAAGATCGCATCTGTGTGATTGGTGTAGCGCACAGTTTGCTCGACAGTGACACGACGCTCAGCCCAAAAAACATCGGCACTGACACGATGTGCTGTTCGTACAATAGGTATTTCGTCATTACTTTCACATGCCCCAAGCCTTTGCGATGAATCATCAGCCTGAGCTAGATCCGGTACAGATTGTAAGGTGCGGTCTGCAATGACCACAGGCACACTTGTTGCCGACTCAACAGATGATGTAGGAGTCTCAGTCACTAAAGCAGAAACCGCGCCCGCTTCACATCCCGTAAGTAGGCAAATCAGCAACGCAACAAATATCTTTGAAATACGTATTGAAGTATACATTCGGCAATATTACACTGTTCGTCTAATTTAAACTGTACTATTTTTCACATAATTCCGTCACCTTGTAAAGATCAACGTGTTGTATACGACAGGTGCGGTGGGCAATAGTATGATATGATGAACCCGTTCAAGAACACAATTAACACTAGTCATAAGAGGCATTATCTTGGCACAAAGTCCTAAATCCTTCAAAGAACAGATGCGCGGATTAATTCGTCTAACAAGATGGAAGGAATATATTCCATTTGTGATTCCGTTGACGATTCTCGGCGCACTTCTTGCCGCCGCTCCTCGAGAAATTAGCCTAGATTGGCGTTTGATCGCAGTAACAGGTGCAAATATCCTAGCCGTTGCTTATGCGTTTATGATCAACGATATTGAAGACGCACCGGACGACGCACGTGACCCTGACCGTGCCGCGCGCAACCCTGTGACATCAGGTGAGATCACGATAAGAACCGGTTATGCCGCGTGCCGTATCGTCGCCGCAGGTACGCTAATCCTATATGCAACCGGCGGTTGGCATGTGTTAGCCATTGGGGTGTTCACATTATTGTTATCCCACTTTTATTCATGGCGACCAATCCGCCTTAAAGCATGGCCCGTCACGGATATTCTCTCACACTCATTGATGCTAAGCGGGTTACTTCTGCTCGCTGGTTATTTTATCTATCACAATGCACCGGGCTTGGTATGGTTCGTCGCCGCATGTGCCACATTAATCTCGATCTATGGTCAACTTTATAATCAACTCCGCGACTATGACATGGATAAAGCGGCAGGCTTGTTCAATACTGCAATTGTGCTTGGTGAACGCAACACAAAAGTCATGATGTATTTGTCGATTCTACTCGCGGCACTGTGCATTTTATATGCCATTATGCAAAGTGTATTCCCCTTAGAGTTGGGAATCGCGCTACTTATGAGCATCGGTATCAGCATGTTCTTCAAAGTTAATGTTGATATGCGTGGCGGACAAGCAGTAGACGCAAGTGGCACCATGCAAATTCGTGGTCTAATCGTCATTAATTTGACCATTGCAACCTGGTTGATTTACGTGCTTGCTCAACAAATCCTTATCGTCACCTAACATGAGCGCAACATAAGCGTTATAATGGGATGCAACTTGATTTGAGACTGAATAAAGCATCTCATTATTTGTGCTAAAGCAAGGAACTTTCTGTGGAACGGCAACATTCATTGAACGGTCAACTAAAAGGACTTTTAAAGCTGACACGGTGGGACGAACATATTGCGTTTGTCATTCCACTCACACTGCTTGGAAGTTTGCTTGCCGTGCATTTGAATGGTTTGTCATTGGACTGGCGCATTGTTGTCGTCATTATGGCAAACATCATTGCGGTGAGCTGTGGTTTCATGATTAACGATATTGAAGATGCTCCCGATGACGCACGCGATCCAGATCGTGCCGCCCGTAATCCGATTGCATCCGGTGAGGTCACGGAACGTACCGGTTATTCCGCTTATTATGCATTAACGGTTGTTGCCCTCATCCTTTATCTTCTCAGCGGTATCGTCATTTTGCTAATCAGTCTTATCATGCTCCTGCTTTCCCATCTTTATTCATGGCGACCAATACGGCTTAAAGCAATGCCCGTTGTTGATATTTTGTCGCACTCTGTATTATTAGGCGGATTCTTAATCCTCGCCGGATTTTTGACCTACTTTGGCACACTTGGAACTGCGTGGTGGGTTGTCGCAAGCGCGACATTTGGTTCGGTCTACGGGCAATTCTATAATCAATTGCGTGATTACGAGATGGATAAAGAAGCTGGTTTATTCAATACTACTATCATGCTTGGTCCCAAAAGAACAACCCGCGTCATGTATTTCACAATTGCTATGGCGGTGCTTTGTCTGGTTGGCGCTATAATCGCACGGGTCTTCCCGATTGGGCTTATTATTGCGGTGATTTTCGGCTTTTTAATTAGCGCACAGTATCGTGGACAAGTTGATATGCGGGGTGGACAAGCAGTGGATGTAAGTGGCGCACAACAGATTCGTGGATTAATTGTATTTAATTGTATTGTATTCTGCTGGTTCATTTACGAAGTCGCAAATCAGATGATTACTGTTATCTAAAGTAGGCAGATCAATTAAGTTAGGAACATATACGCCCCTTTAAGGCGTATTTTTATTTTAAGCATTCGATGAAATTCATTGCACGTCAGAAAATGAAACCCTATAATGACGCTTCATTGAACAGTATGAATTTGACCTGAAAGCAAGTTTACAAACAATGAGTTTAGACGAATTACATGGTATCTTTTTCAATATGCACATTTTGTATTCGGTGTTTCTGGGACTATGGGCGGCTGTTGTAGCTGGCAGAGGCGAATCGATTTCCGGTAATTATTGGGGGGCTGTCGCAACTTATACCGGTCTTGCCGCCATCATAACCCTCATCGGTATTATTTTGAGCTTACAGGGTCTCCGCCCGGAACGCCCAACACTCTACTTTTTATACATGGCGTTTTTACTTGTCATAATGCCGGGATTGTTCAGCATGCTTCGTGGACGTGATGACAGAAGTGCCGCAATCGCATTCGCGGTTTTGGCATTTTTCAATGCATCAGTGTCAATCAGCATGGTAGATCGCATGGTCACCGGACCATGGGCATAATTGAGCATTGATGATGAAAAGAATCTTCACAGGGATTATGCTATTTATCGGCGTTATGCTTACTGCCTGTGAGCAAGAAACAACCCCCTTCCCTGTGGAGATCCCTCCTACAGCCACACCTATTCCTATAGAAAGCCCTCTGCCACCCATTCGTTACGGTATTATCGCCTCAGCGCAACCTATAGCAATTAACCTAGAATCCAATATGCAGATCACTCTAATTACAGATGTGATTGACCCCGCAACATTGGGCACAGAATACGATGTACTGGTGACATGGGGTGAGCTTGATGGCTGGCAACAATCACCGCGACCCTTGAACATTTCACTAGGTATTAACCCCAACGCCATCGAGATACCTTTTCAACAATTAATCATGAGTGCGATAGATCCACAAACACTAGTTGAAAGTATCGGCATCAACGGTAGTATGGTGTTATCATCGCAAGAATTAGGTAAAGCGCAAATCCGCACCGAACTTGCAAATGCGGGGCGACCTGATGGCTTTAGCCTAGAAATCGGCGCAATGGCAGTTCCCGGTATTTCACTGATGTCAGAACACCTTAATAGTGTAAATTTTGAGCATCGTTTTGTAGAAATTACAGCTAGCGACACACCACAAATAGTCACGGAACAGGAATTAGAAGCTGTGCTCTTTATGTGGTCAGATGACAATCTTCTGCAAGAGTGGAATATAGCACTCGGAGAAGAAAATATCGTGCATCTATTCAGCTTACCTGTCAGTTATCTGACATCAACCAACACGATAGTAACCTTTAACCAATTAGGCTTTCCCTTAGTCTCAAGATAGTAGGCACAGATGCAAATCATCCTCACCCACACAAATGCTGATTTTGATGCCGTCGCCGCGCTAATTGCCGCACATAAACTATATCCTGATGCCACGCCAATATTGCCACGTCGTCTTAATCATAACGTCAATGAATTTATATCACTCTACCAAAATGGTTTAGCCTTTGCAGAGTGGGATGATTTCTTTCTTACTACGCCATCAATCTCCAAAATTATTCTCGTAGACACACAATCAGTACCAGATGTGCCGGGTGCAAACGCCAACACCGTACTAAAAATCATTGACCATCACCCCCTTCGCAAATCTGAAAGCAAGTATACAGAGATCGAACACGATATTGAGCCAATTGGGGCAACAACAACCCTATTAGCTGAAACGATACGTAATCAGCACATCAAACTCACCTCTTTAGAGGCGACATTATTCGCATTGGGCATTTATGAAGACACAGGATCATTGACATACAAGGGAACCTCAGTCCGTGATATTAATATCGTTTCTTGGTTGATCGAACGACAAGCCGCATTAGATACTGTTCGACGTTTTCTCTCATATCCGCTGTCACCATTACAACAACGCGTCTTTGAAAACCTCATCAAAAATACGGATACTCGGGACATTCAAGGGTATAACATTGCGATTAGTGCAACAACATCCGATGAATATGTGGAGCAGGTCAACAGCATTACGCATCGTCTGCGTGATATTCTTGATCCCGCCGGATTATTTGTATTAGTGAAAATGCCCGGTGGTATACAAATTGTCTGTCGTGCGAATAGTCAGGTACTCAATGTCGGTGACATTGCAAAAATCTTCGGAGGCGGTGGACATGCTGTCGCCGCCGCCGCGCATGTGGAAAACCGCCCTTTAAATAATGTAATTGATCAACTGTGGGGTGAGATAAATAAACGGGTCGCTCCCATAACAATCGTAGCTGATCTTATGTCGTATGGCGTACAGACCGTTGACATCAACGCAAAATTACGTGATGTAATCCAGAATTTACGTCGAATCGGTCATGAAGGTTATCCGGTACTAGAAAATGATAAGGTCGTGGGCTTACTTACGCGCCGTGATGCAGACCGCGCCCTTGAATATGATCTGGATAACGCCACAGTGCGCGAAATCATGCAAGGTGGTAAGGTCACTTTACGCTCGAAGGATTCAGTCTCCAAATTAGAACAGTTGATGGTAGAAAGTGGTTGGGGGCAAATTCCCGTCATCGATGAACATGATGTATTGATTGGCATTGTCACCCGTACTGATCTCATTCAGCATTGGGTTGCCACCCACCCTACTAAAGATCGGCAATATCCCACGATAAACCATGATAAAATCTCGCAAATATTGGACAAGCCCATCGTTCAACTTATTGATCTTGTTGCCGACTATGCCCACAGAAAATCAACCAGCATTTACCTTGTCGGCGGTGTCGTGCGCGATCTCTTATTGCAACGACCAAATTATGATATTGACTTCGTGGTAGAGAGCAATGCTATTACCTTCGCAGAAGGCATTGCCGAAGAATGTGGCGGGAGTATCAACAGTTATCAACCATTTGGTACGGCAAAATGGATATTAGATCATACTTTACACTCGACAAACGACAAGCATACCCTGCCACATCATATTGACTTTGCCACATCACGCAACGAATTTTATGCACATCCAACTGCCCTTCCTACAGTGTATTCAAGCTCAATAAAACTCGATTTACATCGACGTGACTTTACGATTAATACACTCGCAATACAGATCAGCCCACTGCACATGCAAGGGCGAATTCTTGATTTTTACAATGGTCTCAGCGACCTCAATCAAAAGATTATTCGCGTATTGCATAGCCTAAGTTTTGTCGACGACCCGACACGTATCTTACGGGCAGTACGGTTTGAACAACGTCTCGGCTTTATGATTGAACCGCGCACATCTGAGCTGATCGAAACTGCTTTACCGATGCTCCAGCGAATCACCGGCGAACGCTTACGCAATGAATTGACGCTTATGCTCAATGAACCCTTGCCTGAACATGGATTTCGTAAACTGCACAATCGGGGTATATTGCACGCCATACATCCATCTTTCCAGATGGATGATGAACTCGAAACCCATTTTAAACAGGTACGCGAAGAAACCATTGATTGGGTTGTCTCGATTGATGATATGTGTGATTTTCTCTGGCATATCCTCCTCAGTGCTGTTCCACACGAACACATGCAATCGCTCTGTGAGCGGCTTTTGTTTAGCAAATCTCTGGCAGCCTCCTTTGAGCAAACCGCATACCTTAAGCAAGTGCCAGAAAGAATCGCCCATGAGCAACTTAACGATAGCCAGGTTGTCAAGACTCTTGATGATATTTCGGAGATTGCACTCGGAGCACTGCTTATCGTGAGCGAAGATGAAAGCGTTATTACGCGTGTGCGACAATATCTGACCACATGGCAACATATTCGCCCAAGTACTACCGGGCACACGCTCCGCGAGGCAGGGCTTGCACCCGGACCATATTACCGCACAATACTCGAACAGCTAAGAGATGCATGGATTGATGGCACAATAAGCAATGAAGGTGAAGAACGTGAATTGAGGGATCGCCTTATCGCGGAGGCAATGCATGACAAATCTTGACACCGATACACACTATCTAAGGCTTCCTATTGTGATACGTACCGCCAATAAAGAAGATGTGGCAAAACTAGAATGGTACGGGCAATACACGCACTTTCGCAATCTATTACGCCGGGCATACCGTGAACAAATGCTTGGTCGCCGGTTGATGCTTGTCGCGGATTACAACGACTTCCCCATTGGTCAATTATTTATTCAATTAAAAAGCAATAATCGCCTGATTGCTGATGGTAAGCGTCGCGCTTATCTCTATTCTTTTCGCGTAATGGAAATGTTTAGAGGTCAGGGCATTGGCACAATGTTAGTCAACCATGCTGAGAATTTTATTAGTAATCGTGGCTATAATTCAGTGACAATCGCAGTAGCAAAAGATAATCATGGCGCTATTCGCTTATACGAACGCCTAGGGTACGGTAAATTCGCGGAGGATTCTGGTAAGTGGAGTTATACAAACCATCACGGGAAAACATGTTATGTCCATGAGCCATGTTGGTTATTGGAAAAATCACTAGAAATGCGCTAGAATACACAAATTGTGTGAAAACGAATTTTTCATAAATAATTCGGTAAACACAATTCAAACATATATTATACTGTAATGTATGTTATGTATTAGGAATAGTTGTAAGGTACGCTTATATATGCCAACTAAACAACAGGACGCAATCCAAGTCACACGCTGGAGTGGTGGTCAGCACCCAACGGTGCAGAATATCACTCATAAAATGAAACATGAAGGATTGCGACCCTACATCTGGATGAATATGCCCAACCACCGCTATCCGGTGCGTTCCCACGGGTATACTAAGGTGCTCTATGTTATTGAGGGAACACTTGATATCATCCTCCCAGATGCAAACCAAAAAATGCGACTCCGCTCTGGAGATCGCATCGATATACCGGCAGGTGTGCGTCACGGCACCATAGTCGGCAGTGGTGGCGCTCGCTGTGTCGAGGCATCACTTAGCCGTCGCCGTCGCTAACTCCCCAAAAAACCGGTAGCTTCCGGGGAGAAGGTGGCAACAAACTCCCCCGGAACCTCTTTTTTGTATAACCTCTTCACAACATTTTATCGATTGCTTAAGATCAGCTTTTCTCAAAATTACCAACAAGATGTAATGTTTGTGGAAGATTTGCTCTCTACGATACATCCAATGAGCGAAGTTAAAGAATTTTGGAGTAAACGTCGATGGTAGAAATCATCATAACCTTCATTGCAGGGATCGTTTCCTTCGTTTCTCCCTGTGTATTACCGTTGGTACCAGCGTATATTGGATATATGGGCGGTAGAGTAACGAACACAGTCTCAGCACAGGTCACTGCTAACCCTGATGGCACAGCAGTTGCCTCTGGACGACCATTCTCTGCGCGGTTTAACACTTTTATGCACGGTATCGCATTCGTTTCAGGCTTCACTTTTATTTTCGTGGCACTGGGCGTTTTGAGCGTGGCGGTACTTCAGCAATTTGGTGGTGTAAGCACGATCACCAATGTGATTGGGCGTATTGGCGGGATCGTCATTATCTTTTTCGGTCTACATTTTATGGGTATTATGCCCTCAATTTTTCGTCGCATTAAAGCCAGTAAAGACGAAGTTAATCCAGCGGTCTTTCAGGTAAGTAGTGTTATTTTTGCCCTGTTAGCAGTGGCATTGTTCACATGGGGCTTTACGGGCACATTGACACCCTGGAATCCATCAGGGCTTCGTAGTCCAGAAACATGGACAATTGTTGCGGCGGTGCTGTTTAGTGGTGCCACCCTTGTCCTCATGTTTATCGGTGGCGCATTCACCGATGCGACAAGATTTTGGAATAAGACGATCAATACAGTTGAATTAGCGCTTTATGCCGATACCCGACGCGAAATGGTAGCAGGTGGCAATCAGGGTTTTGGCGGCTCTGCCCTGATGGGTGTCGTTTTCGCGGCTGGTTGGACACCCTGCATCGGTCCCACACTCGGTGTAGCATTAACGTTGGCGGGTAGCAGTGGTGCAGATGCGGCGCGTGGCGGTATTTTGCTTGCCGCATACTCACTAGGACTCGGTATTCCGTTCTTGCTTACCGCTCTAATGCTGGACAGTGCTCAAGGTGTTCTACGTCGCTTACAAAAACGTATGCGAATGATTGAGCTGGTTAGTGGTGCTTTCTTAGTATTGATCGGCGTAGCAATCGCGTCTGGCGAATTGCAGAACATCAGCCAACGCTATGCCGGTGAATTTGCTGATGTATCCTTCCGTATTGAAGAATGTGTGGTCGGTTTCTTTGAAGGGGATGTACATCTCAATCAGGTCGGTGGTTGCTTGAGCGGAGACGAAGTCATTACTGATACTGATGGCGCATCAGAAAACACAGAGGCTGGTGTAATTACAACTAACACCATCGAAGACATTGCGGCAAGCACTGATGCCGTCGTTGGTTTACGCCCGGGCAACATCGCACCAGATTTTGAAACGGTCAATGCGCTTGGTGATACCGTACGACTCTCAGATTTTCGTGGACAAGTGGTGCTCTTGAATTTCTGGTATACAACCTGCCCACCCTGTCGTATTGAAATGCCGGATCTTCAAGCCGCTTATGAGCAATATGCAGAAGATGGTTTTGTTATTCTAGCAGTCAACCGTGAAGAGTCTCTCGATGAAATCACGCCATTTACCGATGAACTTGGCTTAACCTTCCCTGTCTTACTCGATGAAAGTGGCGATATTCAGGTGGAATACAATGTGAGGGGTTATCCAACCACATTTGTGATTGATGAAGATGGGATTATTCAGGAATGGAATCCAGGATTTCTCACAGAATCTCAAATAGAAGAATTCATCACGGATGCCTTATCGTAATTTTGGAGGTTTCGCAGAATAAATGCGAAAAAAGATCTACCCATTTCTAGCAAGTTTAGGTGCTACTGTTGCGTTATTCGCAGGAGTGGCACTTATCATTTCTGCGGGTTTGCCACAACGAACAACCTTTACTAGTACAGTCTTTAATGGACAGGTCGTAGCACCTGAAATAAGCGCGCTTGCTCCCCCAATCAATAAAGTCACGCTTGCAGGAGATCCAATTACCCTGCACAATCTACGCGGGACACCGGTCATTCTCAATTTTTGGGCGACATGGTGCATACCTTGTAGGCTAGAGATGCCCATTCTTCAAACAGTGTATAACACCTATCAAGAAGATGGTTTGCACATTATTGCGATCAATATGGGAGAATCACCTGCAATCGTTTCAGATTGGATCAATAATTTTGGTTTTACATACGATATCGTGATTGATCGTGATGACACACTCTTTAACGATTACTTAGTGCGTGGTCAACCATCGACGTTTATAGTTTCTCCCACAGGTATTATCACAAACATCTTTTATGGACCTGTTTCTGAAGGACAACTCAATGACGCGATATCGGATTTCTTCGGCGAATAAAATAGATAGGGTATGGTATGGCAACCACCAATAAGCGCTCAATGAGAATTCGTTTAAATATCCTGGTACTGCGTTTTAGTAGAAATTGGTTACGCATTGTCACAGGGTTTCTAGCAATTTATGTCGCTTTACCCATTATAGCGCCTGCCCTAATGAACTTTGGATTGGAAGGTGTGGGTAGAAATATTTACACTCTGTACAGTCCATTTTGTCATCAATTTGGCTTCAGATCGTTTTATTTGTTCGGGGATCAGCCCGTTTATCCACGCGAAAGCACTGGTTCCGGCTGGGATTCCTATGAATCATATGTTGAAGGCATAGAAGATTTCGTAGAATTCACCGCGGAGGATGAGTTCACGCTCGAATGGAGTCTGGCGCACAAATTTTACTATGGCAATGACACAATGGGATATAAGACAGGTTTATGTGAACGAGATATGTTCATATATGGCGCATTGTTGATGGGTGCAATCCTCTATAATGTGCCTAAAATCCGTAGACGATTACGCCCTGTACCATTATGGCTATATGCATTACTTGGATTATCACCGATAGCCATTGATGGTTTCAGCCAACTGCTTGGCTACCCTCCGTTTGAGTTCTGGGCACCAAGAGAGACACTACCAGAATTTAGGGTCATCACAGGATTTCTATTCGGTATCATGACAGCATGGCTCGGTCTGCCCTATATCAACAGTTCGATGCAGGAAACCGAAGTAGAGATCGGGCAAAAGCTACAGCAAGCAAACATAGACATTTAAGCGAGCGAGCTTCTACTTAAAGCAAAACCCCCTGACATATAGTATCAGGGGGTTTTTTGTTGCTAATGATTACCGCTTACTACTCGCCACCGCCACTAGGAATTGGTGTCGGAGGAAGCGCACGCGATGTATTTGTGGGCGTGAGCGTAAGTGTCGGTGTATTTGACGGTGTACGCGTCGGTCCCGGTGTCCACGTATTCGACGGTGTATTCGTCGGACGTGTTGGGGTTGGTGTACGCGTCGGTCCCGGTGTATTGGATGGACGCGGTGTATTTGTGTCTGGAGGCGGAACACTGGTCGCCAAGAAAATACTGCCAGCACCACCGCCACC
>DAOTXB010000142.1:0-5115 GCA_034435575.1 Anaerolineae bacterium | reverse complement strand
GCGCGGACTGCCCGTGCGACACCTGCTGCTTGGCACCAGCCGGCACCTGCTTGTCGATGATCGCCTCAATCCGCAGTCGCGACATGATCTCCAGCAGCAACGGACTCCCCGCGAGATTGTACAGTTGCTGTTGTCGCATCGCATTGCGGAATTGATCGGCTTGGGACATGACAAATTCTCCCCTCTAACATGGGGGTATTGTCCACGCCTACGACCCACGCATCAACTGCGGAACATAAGCTGAGCATGTAGTCAAATGCCACGCCGGTCATAGGGAAAGCGAAGCGCACTAATAAGCCGTTTGAGAAGTGTCTCAGGCGGCTTTGAGACGTGCTAAGCGTCTGACCATGAGATGAGTCATCGCTGCATAAATCGTTGCTTCTACAGTTTCTGTCAGTTCTTCGTAATCCTTGCTCAAGCGACGATAATTATGAAACCAGGCAAAGGTTCGCTCGACAATCCCTCTTTGCACCATTGATTGAAGTAGTGATGTAGGGGCGTGATTCTTCGCGTCCGCCAGAAAAAGACAACCATCCTGTACGAAATTTCCAAACGTCAACAGAACCTGGCTTTTCAAGCCGATTCTAAGCATATTTTAGGCTGATCGTCACAATCTTTTTGACGGGCACGGTAACGACTAGCGTATTAACTGTTTGGACCTCTAATGAGTGTAATTTCCGCTCTCTTAAAGTGACAATCGATGCAGAATGTATGGCTTTAGGCATCGTCAAACGCGCAGATTGTGCGTGTAGAGTCGGGTTGTACAGGCGGACAATCACAGATGTCTGATCTTCGGATTGTTTGATGCTATTGACGACGACTTGTTCAGAATCTATTTGTATACCTGTGCTTTGTGTCGGCTGTGTGCCCTCATGTGAGGTTGTCATCACGCAACGGGGCATCGTATGAAATTCTTGTGATTGCTTCGTAATTTGTGCATCTGACCAGGTGCCGGCATGTGGATATAAAGCCATGCGATAGTGTAATTGTGTTTGTAGTTGTGCTTCAGGCGTGGGCATACCCGGGCCTGCCCCGCCTATAATTGTCGTAGGGTCGTTCCGCGCGCCAAGATAACCGACAGACCTTAGTAATGTCAGGGCGATTTCGTGATCTGCTTCAACAGGTTCGACCCCGAATTCGTATAGCCCTTCTGCAATAACACCTAAACCCACCAGATCCCCTTTTGTATTTATGTCACTGACATCCATCCATCCGTGCATCGGGAAGGTGCGCGGCGGATCTTCCACCCACCATTCGCCATGTTGAATCGGCCTGGGTTCAATTGGGCGGGTCATGACGTCGAATTGCATGGCACTGCTCGCTTGGGTCAGGGTTTTTAATCCAGTGGGGAAGCGCATCCGTAGACGATGATCTTTGGCGTGATTGTCGATCGTCAAATTAATTTCGAGACGTGGACTGCCGTCACGGAGGATCAGATCAACGCTGATGGGAACGGGAACGCGTTCTGCGCGGCGACAATCGCGCTTATCATTAAGACTGACAGGTAGAACAAAATCATAGTCTATCCGTATGTGTTGTAAACCGACATCATTCCCGATGCGTTGAATACGCGAGTGTGCGCCCAATGTACTGTAAACGCGATTGCTACGCGGCGGCGAAAACGTATAACCATCGCCATTGTCCCCGCTGTCTTCAAAATATCCTAGACCTTCGTAGCTGTGATATTCGGTGCAAATATCGAATGTACCGTTTGGATTAACGGTCACGCGCATGAGGTCGTTCTCTAAAGTATGTAATCCAACCCGCCGTTCAGGTTGCCATTGCAGGGGATTGGGGTCTGTTTTTACAAAGTAGGTCGTGTAGCCCAATGCTGGAATCTTTGCCCTGAACGAAACGCTTACCCTGCGAATATCCATCTGACCACGTGGTCCCGATCCCAGTGCGATAGCCTGTGTTGTGGTCTGGATATTATGTATTTGTACGGGAATCGCTTGTCCATCAGGCTGGCGAATATGAATTCCGCGAAAATCAATTGAGGGCATATTCGGCATGCCATAGTACCAGTGCTCCCGCGTAGTGTGAGCAATCACATCCAGAAAATGTGTGTTCGGCGCAGGGGGAAGCGGTTGCTCCAGTTGCATGAGTGCCCGTTGTTTGAGCCAGTATTCTGGTAAATCAAGATCAACCGTGATAATCTCGTCCCGTTTCCAGGGTGAGGCGTTGAAGACAACCATCGCCATTTCTTCGTTTGTAGCTGCGCTCAGATCGAGGTCTTCTGCAAGTAACCGAAAGCGTTCTTCGGTGAGGTAATCTGCAATTTCCTGTGCCCACTCAAATCGCGTCATCATTTGCCGATGCACTGTATCTACCGAACAGCCACCGATGGAATCATGCGGATGATTCTTTAACAACCATTTCCATGCGACCCATAAATGCCCTTGTGGATAGTCGGCAATACCCATCAACCACGCCATGACTGCCCAGGGTTCTGCCCAGTTTTCCAGTGAGACAAGCGTTCGGGCATTTTTGAGTTTGTTATCTGCGCGTGACGATAGTACATTGTAGAGTAGAAAATTCATGCTCCCTTGTGTACGTGGAACGTCACGTAATTCACCATGAACTGTCTCTAAGTCTTTGCCAGCAACAGATGCTTTAAGCGCATTCCAGAAATCTTCCAGAGAGGCCTGTACCAATGTGATGTTATCGACATTATCATTGGCGATGGCGATAATCTGTGGCAAATCTCCCCGCGCTTCAATATGATCTACACCCTGCATGGCGAGCAACACATTGCCTGTAGCGCGTTCGGCTTTGTAGTGTGCGGTCGCTAGCAAATCATGTGCGGCGCGTTGATGCTCCTGTGAGAGTGCGCCGAGATCGCTATAGCCAATCACCGTTGACATGTGATGCAACAACACCCGTGAGCCATCCGGCGATTGCCACCACAACTCACTCTTTCGTCCACCAGAATCCAATCCACGCATATTCATGCAGTTGTCGAGATCAAAGCCTTGCAGAATTTGTGGTAACTGCGCGATATGTCCGAAGGTATCTGGAATGTAACCAACGTCCATTCGATGCCCGAATTCTGATGACATTTTGTCACCCAGTAGCAAATTGCGCACAAGGCTCTCACCACTACTAAGGAATTCATCCGGCAAAATGTACCATGGGCCAACCAGTAAACGCCTGTGTGTCACCATTTGTACCAGCATCTCGCGCCGCTCAGGATGCACTTCCAAATAATCTTCCAGAATGATCGTCTGTCCATCCAGATTGAACGTGCTGTATTCGGGATTCGTTTCTAGAATGTGAATTAGCTTATTCATCATCCGAACGAGGCGCACGCGAAACAGTTGAAATGACCCGTACCACTCGCGATCCCAATGTGTATGCGGGATGACGTACAGCGTAGTCTGCTCGCTCATAATGTTTCCTTAGGTTTCGCGTAGGCGCAAAGTCCAGCCCGTGAGTAGGTCATCGTGTTCAATACGATAGGTGATCCGTGTTTCTTGATGTACGCTATCTTGATTGGGAATTGTGCGCGTGAATGTTACGGTTGGGAGTCGCTCGTTTTGCCAATCAGCAAGGTGTGTTAATGGGATGGTTAAGGGGAAGGCGATCGGCGCGAAACTCAGCTCTTTGTTGATCCAATCGAATTGCAGACCTGCCAGCGCATAGGGCAGGCCAAAAATGCAAGCGGGGCGGGGATGCCCGTCCACCATTGGGAAATCGTGTGTTTCGCCAGCATACGTGTGTTCGGCAGTTGCGCCGGGGACAACCATCAATTCATTGGCAACTTCCAGAATGGTCGTATCCTCATAACTAACGTATTCGCCATGACCGAGGTAACGGCGAAGATTGACTGTCATATCCACACCAAGATAGGCCGCGATGCAATCTCGCCAGAGATTTTGCGTCAGCCAACCGCGTACATCAACGGTACTGTGTACGCTACCGTGTTCGCGCATGGTGCGCTGTGTACTGTTAATGAGATCAATGCGTAATTTGTCGAGGTCAAGCCCCGTAGTCACGCCATTTCGCAGAGCGTAGAGCAATCCATGCGTCGTCCACATGGAATAATGTGCAAACGAATCCGATGAAGAAAGTGAAATCGGATAATGGTCGCCTAGCCACGCACCATCTAGCGTATTTAAGATCAGGGTAGCCTGTTCGTTGCAAAGCGCTTTCAGGTTATCATTGTTCAGATATTCGGCAATTTGCTCTACTGCACGATACGTGATGACCATCCGAACACCATGATAACTTTGATCTTCGGAAGCCGTAATCAAGCCGGTTCCCCAATCGTTGGTATTGTCCGCGTATCGGTTTGGTAGCCCATTACCGGAGGTGTCGGAGGCAATCAGAAAATCGACAAGCTCACGGATGAGCATTTCTTTGCCTTTAAGGATGTGATCATCGCCCGTACTGCGCCAATAATGATGCAGAAAAATGAGATAATTACAATTCTCTTCGACTTTCATTGCGCTATTCGAGCCGCCGTAGCGATTGCCTGTGGCTTCAAGATGCTGTCCAACATCGTGTGCCATATAACCGCTACCGGGGATGTAAAAATCTGCCCATTGATTCAACATGCGCCCGACCAATTCCGGCCAATATTGGAAGAAGAAGAGCGCCAACTGATAGTCAACATCCAGTGTGGAGTGATATGCGCCGATTTCCATGACGGAGAACCAGCCATTCGCTGCCCACCACGCGTTGGATGCCAATCCCTTGAACGCCGAAGAGAGGAGCAATTTCAGTTCCGGGGGATAACCCGGTTGTAATATAGTGTGCTCGAAAAAATCGCCTTTACGAATAATTTCGCCAGTGTTTTCGTGCAGGAAATTGAGCGTATCACCCAGCGTTGTATAGCCAAATTTGAGTTTCTCCCCGCGCACGTTGAGCGTTGGTTCACTAATGTGCAAAAGGTGATACCAGACAAATGTATGGTGACTATCCGGTTGGATTTCGGCTCTTGGCGTGTCGCAATCAAGTATTTGTGTGAACTCAAAATCATCAATTCCATCATGGTCGATCCCATCAGGAAATACCTGCCTTCTCGTCTCGCCCAATATATAGCCATCCACATGACAACGGGAATCGACGGTCACGGTTTCATCTGTCAGATTGTGAACTTCAATGGATACTATG
>DAOTXB010000141.1:0-1702 GCA_034435575.1 Anaerolineae bacterium | reverse complement strand
GAGAACATCAAGGAAAAGGCATAATGACGCGTGCGTGCCATGCCTTAACCCACTATGCGCTGACAGAAATGGGCTTAAATGGGGTCAATATTCGTGTGGCAGTCGGTAACACCGGCAGTCGTGCTATACCGGAGCGCCTCGGTTTCGCCAATACAGGTGTTTTACCGAACAAAACATGGTTACACGGTCGCCGTATACAGGAAGTGTTATACATGATGAACACCGAACGCTGGCAACGGCTGAACTCAATAGAAGAACCCGCTTCCGGTACTTAAAACCGGATGACATCGTATCAAGGACATCATCCGGCAGGTAGCATTAGGGTCTAAATTGCGTATGTTGCCATTCACTGAACAGATCATGAAGTTTAAGTCGTTGATATTTACCGGTTGAGGTAATTGGAATATCCTGACCAAAAACCACCACCTTGGGCGATTTTTCGTAGGTCAGGCGCTCTCGGCAATGTGTGAGAACCTCTTCCTCGCTCACATATGCGCCATCTTCCAGCACCACATATGCGCCCACTTCTTCGCCATAATAATCATTTTTAAAGGCAATGGCTAAACCAACCTTCACGCCCTGTATA
This sequence comes from Anaerolineae bacterium, assembly GCA_034435575.1. Taxonomy (GTDB): domain Bacteria; phylum Chloroflexota; class Anaerolineae; order Aggregatilineales; family Phototrophicaceae; genus JAVJSU01. Next base: position 1,116 of record DAOTXB010000141.1, on the reverse strand, counting down.
TCAAGCAATACCTCCTCAATATCAAATGGGCTGAACTTTACACCACCACGATTAATCAATTCTTTGATGCGCCCGGTGATAAAGAAGAATTTACGCCCACGGTCATCTGCTTTATAAAAGCCCTCATCCCCGCTACGGAACCAGCCAAACTTAAAGGTTTCGGTATTGGCATCAGGACGTTTGAAGTAATGCTTCATCACATTGTGACCGCGAATACAAATTTCGCCCCGTTCCCCTTCGCCCAATTGTTGACCACTGCCATCCGCAGAGAATATCGCCATTTCATTTGGCGCAATCGCACATCCAATACTCGGGTATCCATAATCAAGTAACCAGCGTTGATGTGCCTCCCAGCTCATGTCAATCGGCAAAAAACAGCTATAACAGGTGGTTTCGCTCAACCCGTACCCATGCAAAATGGGAAATCCAAACGTATCCTCAAATTGTTGCACCAACCCGATGGCTAATGTCCCCGCCCCACAAATAAAATGCCGGAAGCGCGTTAAATCACGTCGGCTGATGTTATCACCAAACAACCCATTGCCGTCTGCCTGTTCATTTTCTGCATATTCCAGCAAAAATTGAAGCAAAGTTGGCACCACACTGACAATATTGACCTTTTCTTTGACCACACGACCCCAGAAACGACTGGCGCTGAACTGGCGGTTTAATACAGTAGATGCCCCCACCAGCAAGGGTGTCATAAGTGTCACCACAATGCCATTCACATGATGGGTCGGCAAAACACACATCATCCGCTGTCCACCGGTGATCCCCTGCCAGTTAGCAATTCCCCATGCGTCCACCAGCAAGTTATATTGTGTCAATACCACGCCTTTGGGTGCACCTGTTGTCCCGCTGGTATAAACTAGTAACGCTTCATCATCTAAGGAAGCAACCGTCCCGGAGTCATCCTCTTTAATGGTGTCATCGCTGGATTTTACCGGAGCGCCGTCCCCCAGATAAGTATTAGGCAAATTTTTCACCAGTGTGTTGAAATGCAAATAGTCATCTGTTGCTTCACCACCCATCTGCACAATCTGGCGAATATTAGAGGCACCGAGGTCATCATCAGGATCACCATTGATGATATTTTCTGCCCGTTCCAGATAATCG
>DAOTXB010000140.1:0-5605 GCA_034435575.1 Anaerolineae bacterium | reverse complement strand
CCCAATCCGGTTGCCAGAAATCAGGATGATTCGGGTCGGTGTAGCGTCCCATGTCGGTGTCGGGTGTCCAGTATGTATGATCGGGAAGAAGTGTTTGCGTGTCAAACTTCGCATTTTCTAATTTCGCGTTTTGTAGATTAACTTTCCACAAATCAGTATGTTGCATATTTACGTCTACCAACTTTGCGTCCTTGAGATTGGCATTCCATAGATTAGCATTTTGGAGATCGGCACTTTCAAGGTTTGCACCGCTAAGGTTGGCACCCCACAAGATTGTATCTCTAAGAACTGAATGACCAAGATAAGTAGCGATCATGTGGGCTTCGAAGAAATCACATTTTATTGCGTTTGCTCTGTAAAAGTTCGCTTTGGCTAGATTCGAATGATTCAAATTTGCTCCCCTAAGATTAGCTTCATGGAATGCAGCATTCTTCAGATTTGCGCTTTCAAGTCTAATATCTTCAAGGTTAGCATCTGATAAATCAGCACCTTCTAGATTTGCACGCCACAAATTCTTGCCTGATAATAAACCATCTTCTCCTGTTAACCACCCATGAGCACGCAACTCTGAAATCGCATGTATAGCGACATGATTAGACTCGCTATGTGCTTCGCGGATAAGTTGCGCTTTCAAATCCTGTTCACGGTTGCGTTTGTCGCGCCGATCTTGCAGTTGGTTCAGCACGAGTATGGTTAAGCCAACGCTGAGTATTTCGGTATAAATATTTGTGCCGTAACCTGAATCGGTACTGAATAGCATAGCGCCGATCACTACGCCAAAAATCACCAATAATACGCCTCCACCAAGCTGGTAGAAGCCTTCGTACTCTCGGTGAATCTGGCGGATTTCTGCATTACGATTAAGGGGTGTTTGGGTCATGGTTTATACTCCGCATAATTTTATTCTGCGTATACTATGGATTGCGTGGCAAAGCGATATTCCGAGAGTGGTAGCACATGCGAGAACGATAAAGTTCCATGATTTAGGTCAATTTTGCGCTCACCCTAGCAAGCAGGTTGAAAGCGCATCCGCACCCAGAATTGTTCCATCAAAGGTGATAGTGGTTAAGAATCCAGCGTTCAGGCGCACACGATTTTCCGCGCTTACCGTCAGGACACGTCCATCGGGTCGACGGGAGCGTGACCCACCCGGATACAGGCTTTGTTCCGCGACAACTTCGCCCGTTGTCCCGCTCAAAAGGGTCAATTGTCCCCGTGTATCGAGCGTATAAAGCACACACCCCAAATTTGTGGCGAGTAACGGCTCAAAATTTTCTGTTGTGCCGTTTAGTTGTGCCTCCCAGCGCAAATTACCAGAAAAATCCCACGAGATCAGTCGATTACCGGATCGTCCTGTATAGACATAAATATTGCCGATGCGATCCGTAATCAATGTGGAGAGCGCACCATAGGCAACGTCAATGGGTGCGGTAACCGTTTCTTCGTTATTAACAACACGGGTGAATTCGGTACCGTCTAATACCGTCCAACTGAGGTCGCTGTTTTGTGTAAATAGGGGCAGACGGTCATATTCGCGCTCAAACAAGATAGTGCCATCTGCATCGACCATGTACCAATAAGCATCATCGCCACTGCTGATGCTCACGGCTACCTGTGTTCCACCACCACTGAACGCGCCGACAATCCCGCCTGTGCCATAGGGTGGGGCGATTTGCCACGCGAGGTCACCTGTCGCGGTATAGGCTTCTAAACCGCCACCTTCCGTGACGAATACGAGTGTTTCGTCATCCAGCAAAATAAACGGTTCAGGCAGACTCGCCACTGACCAGACTGCCTCATAACTTCCCCCGTTTAAGACCACGACCTGTCCATTTTCTGTATGGGCGACAACACGACTATCGTTCAGCGCGGCTAATCCATCGACGAAACCATCGGTGGATAAACGCCACATTGTCGTCTCCGGCGGGCTGATAGCAACGATGATGTTGTCGCTTGCCAACACCGATAAGCCGTTTTCCAGTTGAATAGGTGGCACAGCAGGCACACGGTCAAAGGTGACACTATCCACAAACGCGGGTGAGAACCGTGCCCACCACAGATGAATGAAATCGAGCGGATGATACCAACCGGAGCTAGTCGGATCGTCTTCAACATAACCAGGACCACCTCTGTCGGGCAGAAAATTACGGATTTCAAAATGGAGATGGGGGGCGCTGAGGGTAGGCTCACCGATCACGCCGATGGGATCGCCCAGCTCTACGCAGGTATCCACAGATGGCAGGAGAACGTCAATGCCTTCTTCAACATGACCATAAAGGGTGTAATAACGGGCGTTATCCGGGAAGATGTGCTCGATGACGACCACACCGCGTTGTTCATCCCATTCTGTCGGGTCGGCGAGTGTGACACGTCCTCGTGCCGCCGCCCGAATCACCGTTCCAGCTTGGAAGAAACCGACATCGATGCCTGTATGATACCCTTCCCAGCGGGCACGATATAAACCGAAGTCATCAAAACCACGATTGAGGGTGCGTGTGTTGATGCTCTCGATGGGATAGGCGATGTCGTCAGCAATGCCACAGGGCGCGAAGGGGGTATTTTGTGCTAATGTTATGCTCCCGGTCAACACGGAAGCAACAATCCAAACAATAAACCAGAGTCTTTTCACGGGTTACATCTCTTATTCAACCAGAAGATTGAATTGTATCAAGAGCATCGGCGAGTGCGCTATGTGCTAATTTTGAAGATGTTCGATCCGTGCTTGCAAGGTCTGGGCGATTTGTTGTAAGTGCGTTTCGCCATGACGTGTGTAAGACATCAGCAAATCTTCCAGCGTGACCACACCCACTTGTTTGTGCATCCCGCGCCGTTCCCAGTCATTTTCGCCCAGCGCTTCCATGAGTGTACACCAGCGATTGTGTAACCCGCGCAGGATAAGCAGTGAATCTTCGATATTGGGCAAGGTGCTTTCTACTGTGCGTGCCCAATTTTTTTGATCAAATTGGCGCAATTCCGGTTGCTCATGCAGGAGAATCTGCTTAAAGCGATAGAACGCATTCATATGGGCATCTGCAAGGTGATGGACATTTTGTGCGATACTCCATTCTCCCGGCAAATATGCCATTTCCAGATCGTCTTTGGGAATATTGCTGATCACCTTTTTCAATTGATCCGGCAGATTACGCATTTTTTTGATGAATGCCATACGTTCGCTGGCTGAGAGCATTGCACACCCCTTATTTCGCTGATTGATCTCGTCCCCATTGTAACCCGAATACGTATGATTTGGGATAAACTTGGGATAAATTGGTTTATCGCAAGTTACCGGCGTTGATGAAATTTATTTTTTTGTGGCGCAGGTATGCTTAATCTGGTCAATATGGCTAAGTTCACGAAATCCTCCCACAATTGGCTGAACTGATGTTACAATCGGCGGTCATAATGACAGGGTAAAAAATCAGGAACTTCAATATGCATATTCTTGGAATCGAAACATCATGTGACGAAACTGCCGCCTCTGTGGTGATTGATGGTAAGGTGATGGGGTCGAATGTAGTCGCCTCGCAGATTGATCTCCACGCGGAATACGGCGGTGTTTTCCCTGAACTGGCATCGCGGGCGCATGTAGAAGCTATTGGCGCAGTGGTTGACCAGGCGTTGACGGATGCCGGAGTCAGGCATGATCAATTGGATGCTATAGCTGTCACACGGGGACCGGGATTGGTTGGTTCGTTGCTGGTCGGTGTGAATTATGCCAAAGGGTTGTCACTGAGCACAGGCAAACCGCTCGTCGGGGTAAACCATTTAGAAGGGCATGTGTATTCGCTATGGCTGACACAACCATTCAAAGCACCGGAATTCCCCGTGCTCGTGTTGATCGTGTCCGGTGGTCATACCGAATTATTGTTGATGACCGATCATGGCGAATATAAGCGACTAGGTGGCACAATTGATGACGCGGCAGGCGAAGCGTTTGATAAAGTGGGTCGTCTGCTCAATCTACCATTCCCCGGCGGACCCCACATCGAACAAGCCTCACAACTGGGCAATGGTAAAGCCTATAAATTCCCGCGTGCAAAGCGTGATTCAACCTATGATTTTAGCTTCTCCGGTCTAAAAACCGCCGTCATGCGAGAGGTTACTGTACAACCATCGGCGAATGCGCGACGGAGCCGTAAGGGAGAAAAGGCACAACTGCGTTCGGATGTATCCGTGAATGATGTGGCGGCGAGTTTTCAAGAAGCGCTGGTTGATGTGCTGGTAGAAAAGACCGCCCGTGCCGCCAAAAAATATGATGTCACCGAAGTCTTCATTGCCGGTGGCGTGAGCGCAAACAGTCGCTTACGGGCGTTGATGAAACAGGAAACTGATTTGCCGGTGCGCTATCCGCCGTTGAATTTATGTACAGATAATGCGGCGATGATCGCCACTGCCGCTTATTATCGTTACGGAGCATTGATCGAATCCGGCACGATTGAGAGCGACTTTGCGATGGATGTCACCCCCATGTGGCACCTGACACAACGCACATACGAGGAAAGTAGCGAGGGTTAGCGCGATGATGCTCAACGGGCGGTTGTGGCGAGTCATGTTTTTTGTGGCGCTGATGGTGATGACCATGATGATTTGTTATGCGGGTGTCAGCCTTGCTGAGTTTTTCTGGAGAGCCGTATGACCACCAAACAACTGGCGTATGTGCTATTCGGGCAAACGATAATCCTGTTGATGTTCACGCTGACCGTCATGCTGTTCACTGCCATTCGTCAAGTCGAATACACCACGTTTACCGACACAATCACCTTTTCCGATGTGGACGATTACATGGCGATTTTGCACCATCTGGTGCTTATCACCGGTTTGCTGGGGGGCGGGATGTTCGCCCTCGCCGATGACGACACCGAAGCAACATTTATCGTCCGGTATGCGGTCTATGGGTGGGCGTTGGTGCTGGTTATGTCGGTGGTTTGGGGCGCGTCCATATTGTTTACAGGTGATGAATCACTAACGCTACACTTCATGTTTCTGCATTTTATCGCGTCGGGAATCATCGTCGGGTTAATCGCGCAGGGCGTGAGTCGCTGGTCGTCGGTGCCGTTGGTGTGGTTGTCGGGCATGATCGTGATTCTTATCTCGTCGGTAGCAATAGAGGTGGCGATTGGCTATCGTAACCCACTGGTGCCGATCTTCGATGATGTGCGTAACGACGTTGAAACACTCGCTTTTAACTTACGGCTGACCGTCGGGTATGTGCTGGCGGGGTGTGCGTTGATCTTCTGGCTGATGCGCGAATTTAGCGACGTGAGCGAAGCCTGGGCGGAGCGGGGCTTATTCAATGTGGCGGGGATGCTCACCACTTCCGGTGTCTTAGTCAGCATCGCCCAATTAAACCCGCTCACCGATGTTGCTATCGTGCGGTGGTGCGCGATAATCAGCACACTTTTTACCCCGCTTGTGGTCATCATCTTCGCCTCACACTGTTATCGTGCTTTATCAGATCGCCGAATCACCGTCTCATTGGCACGTCATTGGGTGGCGTTCGCGGTGCTGGTGTGGATGGCGGGTCTGGGCGGTTTGGGTGGTGTGTTTTCACTACCGAGACTGGCGGAGTATATGTATCAGGTTGAATTGAATAGCTTACGCGCTC
>DAOTXB010000139.1:0-13156 GCA_034435575.1 Anaerolineae bacterium | reverse complement strand
CAATTTACCACTTTTTGATGAGCACATAATAGCAGGAAAACATGCCTTTGAGTGAACACTATGGTTAGGGTTTGCAAATGTGAACTAGAGATTGTCCAAAAGCAAATGCGCCCCCGATTGACAGCGCATGTAGTTTCAGGATTTGCAACCTTATAGTAATTCATAACCTAAGGAATCCATTCCATGCAGACAATACCATCACCTATTAACTCAGATAAACCGAAAAATTCAAACGTCATACCGTCAAGGAATAAGATTGCAATACCTTTGTCAGTGTTGAATGCAATCGAACTTCCATCAGGTGCCCACACAACATCACGTCCCAAAAGAGTAACATCCGGTGGCAAAGGTATCAGTTCTGTTTCAGCAGTATCTATATTAGTTAGGTAGATGTATTGCGTACTGTCCCTAGAGCAACTATACACAATTATGTTTTGGTTAGGGTGCCATTGAGCACCACCACAACGTCCCTGTAGCTCAGATGTGATGTATACCCATTCTGTAGTCTCAAGATTATAAAGAACAATAGACAAATTGATAAATGGCGTGCCTAAGTCGGTTTGCCTTTGAGTACCTCTATCAAAAACAAGGTATCGTCCATCAGATGAGACATCAGGATTGCTGTATCTGGCAGGTCCAATGAAAGAGAAGTCTAATGGAGAGTTACTGGGATCAAAGCGATATAAACCACTTTCTCGCGCCTCTATTCGATCAAATTCGGCGATTAGCTCGTCTGAGAAAGGAATATGTGCAATATCAATCCAGATCGGTGTATCTGATGTATCGAAGTCCGTCATTGCATACTGAAAAGCACCATTCAAGTCATATACGAGGATATTCTGTCCATCGGCAGTATCTGTGATAACCAATATTTCATCATCTCTCACAGTAAAAGCGACAGTCCAGTCATCAGTGATTTGGGTCACTTCCCTACCATCAACTAAATATAAATGACTAGAAGTAGACAGCACCACAAATCGAATGTTTTCATCTAATTGTTGTGGTGAAACTGAGAAACACGCCAATATCAATAACCCGAGCATTTTCATATAGAGCATTGTGAAAAGCCAAAATTTCAATACATAAGAGAAATATCAATATATAGCATTTAGCATAAGTTTTACAATCTATTTTCTGTTAATAAGCAAAAAAGGTTTAGTACACATAGCTTTATTCACTAGCATGTAAACTTATTGAGTTTGTCATGAAAGTCAATTAGATAAGTCACAAGCTCTTCATGAAAATCATCAGCTAATACACCAGGGATTACGTGCTTGTATTGTAAAACTAACTTTTCCACACCTCTAGCAATCCCACACAACGTTTTGTGATCTATCACAATGTTGTCACGATCATTCTTATTATATACATATGCAAAGATTTGTTTATGTAAGTGTTTGCTTTTCGCATATATGAAGACATGCAACAATATCATCTTGAAATATATTTCTGATGCTTCCCATACGATATCTTGCAGTAGCGTAATCTTAGCACTTTTCTGGCTTTGTTGTTTAACTCTACTATCATCAGATACAAAAGCATTGAATAAAACTATAGTCACTAGAAAGTAATCGATATCGCTTTCTTCTTGATCAACCTCTGTGTCCAGTTCTTGAGCGAATAGCGCTTTAGTTACGTCTGAAAGTACATCATTGAAGTTGAGCATATTTTCATTGGTGAGTGTGGTCATATCCAGATAACGGTTGGGATTATTTATGCCATCTAAATATGCTGTTAATTCATCAGTCAATGGTTTAGAATTGCTCAATATAAGTTCAAAAAGCCTATCAAAGAACCGTGACTTCATTCCAAACGATATTTTTTCGTTTATTCTTATCATCGCAGACATTTCAACCTCCCTATGTACCAGAATGAGTGAAACAACTTCGCCATCCAAGTTTAGTATACAATTGAGGGGGGGAGAACAAGACAAGAGAAGCCATGAAGACATCACCCAAACCACAATCGGCAAATGGTGCTAGAAGCTGTGGTTGATGTAAACATCGTAGCTACCACAAAAATGAGCACTTGCGATGCCCGTTTCGCATAAAATGACTCCTCCCCACGACTGCCACACCGTTGACATTGGGCTTGACTATGCCGTTTTACTTTGGCTTTGCGCTCATGATAATCCTGTTCTATTGGTTGTCGTAACTCAACTTTAATTCGATTTCACGCTTTTTTCTGTTTCAACCGACTTTGATACACTACCCCCACAGCCGAAAAATGGAACCTTTATAGCATGTTCCAACGTCTACTTGAATAGAAGCAAGATATCAAGAGCGCGTACACAGTAACGAAACCTTGCGTGAACCGCAATAAAGGCTCATAATGTAATTTGCGGTCATAAATATATTAAATTTCCGTACGCTTCTGGTAAGAAAACTTTTATACACGTAACTTTACGAGACCGTAGACGGTATAAATGTTATAGCAGAATTATGAAGACGGGTAAATTTTCCCCGTTTGAGCATAATTGTTTAACAAAACTGGACAATTTACACATACAATAAGAACAAGCCAGTAAACTCAGAGGCTACAATGCAGTACTCAACACCGTCACCAATTAAACAATTACGACATATTTTGCCAGCATCCAGTTTATCGATGCGTCTGGCAATTTTTGTGACCCTTATAGCAATCCCTATCGTTGCGTATTTCGGTTTTATCACCGTACAACGCTATAGGCTTACGGTAGATATGGCGCAAGAACGGGTCAATAACTTCACACAACTTGTTGCAGACCACTACACAACACATCTCAATCTCACAGAAAACATGCTTGCCAGTGTGGGTGTCGGTATGTCGTACAACGAAGATAGTGGTTGTGCGATGTTGCCGGAACTGCGCTCTAATATGTACTATAGCCTATCCATCATAAATGCTGATGGAAACATCATCTGTAGTGTACCGACAGATGCAGATATTGCCGTCCCGGAAGCGTGGCTTGACCGTGCGAACACGGACGATTCACCCGAAGTCAATTTCTTTGTTGATGAAAGTCTACTCATTGCAGGCTATACAACAAACGACTTTTTGATCGTCGCCCCGATGAGTTTGGATTGGATCGGCGATTGGTTACACACACTAGACTTACCGGCAGACATCACCGCTAGTATCGTTAATAATGACGGGGTGTTGCTTGCCACATATTCCAACGCCACAGCACCACAATCACAGTTAAATCAACCCTTCTTTAGTGCCACCCTATATCAAGACCTGCTCAATAATGATGATGCTATTTCCCGTGCTGATGATGCCAATGGCGCTACATCCTACTTCGGGCTACATCCCTTAAACGATGGCTTAAACATGGTCATTGCCGTCCCAGAGCAAGACATCATCAATGCGAATGCCGATCTCATCCTGTCATCATTGGTGGGGCTTGCCATACTTGCTGTGGTCTATGCGCTGGTTGCATGGCGTTTATCATTGTGGTTGATGCTTAACCCGATTAAGGAAATGATCACCAGAACCGAACGGCTTCGTCAAGGTGATACACAAACACGCATCACCCGGCCGATTCGTATTGCCGAATTAAATGCGCTTGCTGATCGAATCAACGAATTGGCGACTAGCCTAGACATTCGGGATACAGAAATCTGCGATTATACAGAGCGCCTCAAGCAAGAAATTAGCGATCACAAACAGACTATTGCACTCCTACAAACTGAGATGCAAGCCCGTAAGAAAGCGGAACAATCCGGCAATAATCGTCTTAAATTTATGGGCATTGTGGCACATGAGCTTAAAACGCCATTGACCACCATCAAGGGTTTTGCACGCACACTCCTCGCTGAAGATGTCACTTGGGATGAGGTCAATAGCCGTGAATTTATCAGTGTGATCGACGAAGAAGCAGATTTATTGGCGGATATGATCGAACAACTGCTGGATATTTCTCAGATTGATGCCGGACGCTTGAGTACGCACATGGTCATCACCGACCTTGATAACATCTTCCGGACTGCACAAACCCGCATCGAGACGTTGACCAAACATCATCAGCTTGAGCTAAACACGCTCGATAGCTCACCGATGCTAAAAGCAGACCCGATGCGAATCTCTCAGGTATTGGTGAATCTGATTGGCAACGCCGCCAAATATTCACCACCGGAAACCGAAATCACCGTCGATGTTCACACAGTAGAGGGCAAATATATTCGGATCGATGTCAGCGATCAAGGGCAGGGTATCCCGCAGGATCAACGTGAACTGCTGTTCAAGCCATTTCATCGTATTGATGAACAAACACGCGGGATCAAGGGCGCGGGCTTAGGCTTGTCGATCTGTAAGGGCATTATTGACGTGCATCAGGGCGATATTTGGATTACGGATCATGGCGATTCGCCCGGTACCACATTTAGCTTTACATTGCCCATCGTGCCTAGATCGGACAATGTCACCGCTAGTTGAGAGCCTATAAATTAGTCTGCTCGTGTTAGCAGACGCTTAACTGTACGGCGCAGGACACGCTGAGAAATCACATCGTATGATGATCTTATAAACGATGCTATAAGTAACACATAGATCAACAATATAACGCTACTCATGAGTACAGAATTCAGCGCGACAATTACCAATGCATTTAGCCAGATGGTAAACCATATGAGCGCTATAGCGGTTATCGCCATGACAATTTGCGCTAACCACACCCGACCAATGATCCACAAACTTGCCAGAAGCGCAATTGAGGCATCACTCCCCCGTGCGGAAACATTCAGACCAAGCGCGATGAGAGCGCGTAAACGCCAGCGTGGTTCCAGCACATAAACCAGCGCCACAACCATCATTGTGATACTGAATAGCACAAAGTGCAGAATACTACCAAATGTTTGCGAGAACGCTGGAATACCGACGGTATCCATTGTATTGAGCAACACCTGCGTCGGCATGATGCGGGGCAACAGGACAAAGTGTAAGGGAAACAAAAGTACGAGCAATAGCCTGAACACGATGACCGTCGTCATTAACCGCCATACCATAATCTCTGTCGTAGCAAGTTTGGCATATACATAGTCATTGATAGAGCGATTGCTCAGGGAATATAACGCCCACTGAGGAGTTTTGAAATCGTCACTAATCCGCGTGAGCGATGCGCCCACCGCGACAAAATCGAGCAGCAATTTGTCCGCAAGGCTCAATCCGATTGCAATCATCCATAAGCGGGAGAGAAATTCGTAAATTCTATCTGCGTTTGAGGGGATGACAATCATCAAAATCGCCAATATAGCCCATATACCCAGCCCATAGCCGAGTACAACAAATGCCCGTCTTATCATCGCCTTCTTTAACGCGAGGTCATCCGACAAACGACGGGTTTCCAACACAAATACCGGATTATCAGGCGCGACGAGTGCGGCGGGCATAAATTGCGTGAGCATCATCAACAGACGGTGTGTGATCTTTTGGCGATAGCTCAGCGGGAGATGTGAGATTGTTTGTGACATAGCGCAGAAAAATTACGTTTCAAAGTTAGCCAATCGGGTTTCCGCTTCTGCAAGCCAGCGTCGATGGTTGCGGATACAGGCATTATACACCAGCACAGGCATAAACGTCGCCAATATCAGCGCCAACGCAATTTTACCGACAATCCCAAGATACAATAACCCGACTGCCAGTGCGAAGCCCATGAGTGTCTGTACTTCAAAGATCAACACATAGCGCATGGCCACCAGACCGCGCACCGAGGGTTCTTTTGTGGTTCCAGCCGCGATCAAACTTGCCGCTGTGAGTGCCCGCACACGCCATAAAGGTTCTAAAATCCATGTAATACCGACCATACAATAGGCAAACGAAGCGACGATTGCGAGCGTTGCCGAATTTTGAATTGTCGGAAAATCAAGATTTATGACAGATGAAAGTGAAAATTCGCCAAATTGTGACTGTAACACCAGCATATGCATAGGAATAATCCCCAATAATGCACCCCGGAATCCGATCATAAAGCAGGTCGAGCGCCAGATACTCAATTGTGCGATAGCATGCTTTGCTTTGACAATCCGACGCATACCCAGCGGGCTTAATCGCAACAATCCCCAGCGCCCTTTTTGTACATCTTGCTTAATGCTATCCAGACCAGCGACAGCCGCAATCAGGTCAAGGGAAAGCGTATTCGCCAGTCCCAACAGAATGAAAAATATCACAATCTGCCCAACAAGATCAACCACCGCAGGCATGCTTGAGCGCAATGCAATCGCCGGAATGATAAACAATAGCCACGTCACCATCGGCAATAACGCCGCCTGAGCGATCCATTTCAAGCTCTCGTTCCGTAGATCATCCGGCAGGTTAAGACGAGTATGCTCATAATCATAGACAGGATTACGCCGTTTGATCTCATAACCGGGTAACCACGCGCTCAACCAGCGATTGTCACTGTGGTAAGCACGTATTGAACGTAATACAGGTTTGGTCGTCATGAATTTTCTAGCATCCTGTGTCTCATAGGCTGAATTCATTGTAAACGGCATACCTTCGCGGATATTGTGGGAATCCATTCACAACTGTAGAAAATCACGCACAAGCCAACAGATAGTTTGTCATACAACAAAATCTTATATCACATGCGTCAAATTGTGATGACATTTGTTACGTGACTCATTACAGCCAAGTGTGACACACTAAGTAATAAAATTACCCTTTATTGTATTTGTTATCAGGAGATAACAGCATGAAAATTCTTATTGCTTACGCCACAAAACACCAATCTACTGCGGAAATCGCTACAAAAATTGCTGAAGAAATACGTACTATCGGCATAGACATTGACCTGATGCCTGTGGGCACGGTGATTAATCCAGCAAAATACGATGTATTCATTATCGGCAGTGCTGTTTATATGGGGCAATGGATGAACTCCGCCGCTGACTTTTTAATCACCTATGAAAAGCTCCTCACAGAACGCCCGACCTGGTTGTTTTCCAGCGGTCCTACAGGAGACGGCAAGCCTTCCGCGCTTTTGAAAGGCTTTAGATTTCCCGCCGTGTTACAAGACCTTGCCAAGCGCATTGAACCGGAAGATATTATGCTGTTTCATGGCAAGCTGGACACAGAAGAACTTGGATGGAGTGAGCGCATCATCGTACGCACGGTACGCGCCACCATCGGGGATTATCGAGATTGGGACTCCATTACTGAATGGGCTAAATCTATTCAAGAACGCCTGAAATCACAACAAAAAGCATGAGCTATCTGTTAGATCTAGAACAGCAATTCATATAAAAAATAGGGGACAGTCGTTTTGACTATCCCCTACTGTTGTTTAACTCAGATAGAATCGATAACGCGGATTATTCTTCCAGCGCTTCGAGATCTTCCTGATAAATTTCATTTGCTTCTTCTTGAGCCATCTCAGCGGCTTCTTCTACGTCCATTTCACCGGCGGTGATATTGGCGATAAAAGTTTCGATTGTGGCAGAAGCATCGAATGCACGCTGGTGGACAGGGAAGCTTACCAGTGAAATATCACCACCCATACGGGCTTCAAAGATGCTGTTGAACTGCGGTGCATCATTGAGGAATTCTTCACTCAGACCTTGCAGACCACTGAATGTGATCGGTTGATACTGGGTGAATTCTGTCCACGTAACCTGTGATGGAGTGGTCGCCAGATGCTTGATGAACAACCAGGTTGCCAGCTGTTCTTCCGGTGTGGAAACAAACATACCGACACTACGAAGGCTGGTTTGCAGGCTACGGTTGCCTTCTGTCCACGGCACGGTGGTGTTAATCCAGTTTTCAATACCACTTTCGCTATCGGCAATATCACCGAGGATGAACGGTACACCAGCGGTAGAACCCACTGCCATCGGGTTCAGACCAAACGCGAAGTCAGCAGTATTAACGAACGAACCATCCGGCACATAGGCGCAACCATCAGCATACAGATCCTGGAAGAACTGACCAATTTCGAGGAACTCGTCGCTGGTGAAGTCATAAGCACCTGCTTCTTCGTCGAAGATCACAGCACCGTTTGAAGCCGCAAAGCTGTAGAAATCCTGACCACTGGTACGGATCGGGAAGCCCTGTACGTCTTCGCCATTCGGACCTTCGAGTTCAGAAGCGGCACAGGCTACTTCGCGGAAGGTTTCCAGATCGGTGGGCGGACCATCAAAACCGAGTTCTGCCAGCATTTCGAGGTTTACGGACATGACGTTGAAGGACAGACCTGAGGGCCACGCCAGCAATTCTCCATCAAACAGACCGATAGTCGGGCGGTTGGAATCCAGCAACGCCTGATCGAAGTCAGCGATTTCTTCTTCGCTGAAGCCCCATGTGGGGTCATTGTAATAGGCATCGAGCGGTACCAGTACACCGTCAAGGAAGTAACCCATCGCGTCGTTAGCAAAGGTCGCGCCGGAAAGATTTGGCAGTTCACCAGTGGTGATACCAGCGCTAATCTGGTCACGAACAGCACCGGTGCTACCAATCGGTACTTGCTCGACGGTGATGCCCCATTCGTTATTATCGTTGAAGTCAGCGATAATCAGGTCGATTGCTTCGCCCTGTGCGCCGTCCCATTCGTGCCAATAGGTGATCGTTTGACCGGTCGGGTCAACATCAGCCAGATCATCCTGTGCCCCGACGACGAAGCTCATCGCCATCAGCGAAACAAGTGCGAGAACAACTAAAATTTTTCTCATTCTTAGACTTTCTCCTGTGCATATATTTAGCGTATAGTGTCGCCAGCAACCCCTCTCGGCTGGCTTTTTCATTAACACCGCGATTTTCCGCGATGGAGGGTTAAACGTTTTATAGCTATTAGCTCTTGGTTATTAGCCCTTAGCTTTAAGTAAGTTCGAGTTTCGTTTACAAGCCAACAGCTTAGCACTAACAGCTATTTACCTACCCCTTCGACCCCGTAGAGGCGATCCCCTCGGTAAATTGCTTCTGCGCGAAGAAATACACGATCAGGATCGGTAAAATGATGATGACGGATGCCGCCATCTGCAATTGGAATTCGTCACCTGCTTCCCCACGTACAAAATTTGAAAGTCCATAGGCAACAGGTCGCCATGTATCCGTCTGCACAACCAACAGGGGCCACAACAACGCATTCCATGACCCGATGAAACCCAACAATAACACAGTCACGATTGCCGGAATGGATAAGGGCATAACAACCCAAATCATAAAGCGCAAATGCCCCGCGCCGTCAATCCGTGCCGCATCCCATAAATCATCAGGAATCTGCATGAAAAATTGGCGTAATAGGAAGATCACAAACGCGGATGCCATAAATGGAATCGTCAACGAGGGCCAATTGTTGAGCCACGCCAGCGCGGAGCCAAATATACTGGTACTTAAGCGATCAATCCAGACTACCGTCAAGAAATTAGGGATCAATGTCACAATATCTGGGATCATAAGTGTGGTTAACATCACCGCGAATAGCACATTCTTACCCAGAAATTTCATCCGTGCAAAAGCATACGCCGCCGGAATACAGCAAAATAACATCCCCGCTAAAGTGATCGTCGCGATAAGGCTACTGTTCAACATATATCTTGAAAACCCACCATCCGTCCATGCAAGCTCGTAATTTTCCAGATGGATACCCGTTTGGGGTACGAACAATCCGCGTGTCACCTCAACGTTGGTCATCACCGACCAGTTAATCATCCAGATGAACGGAATAACGGCGAAGATCGCCCCAGCAATCAGCAGAAAATAGGTCAACAACTTGCCAACCTCTATCGGCTTGCGTGGACGTTGAATCGTGGTTGCCCGCGCACGGGTGTCACGTTTTATGTTTTGTTGATCGAGCGAAATCTCAGCCATAGAATACTCTACGTTCTGCTATGCGATTCTGGACAAGGGTTAGGACGAGGATCACGCCGAACAGCACAAATGCCATCGCCGAGCCATAAGCATAATCCGGCGCGGAATTGCGGAGTTCGTCGTAAATATAGATGTTGATCGTATCGACGGCGTTATATGCCCCCGGTTGTCGTAATAGGAAAATTTGTGTAAATGCCTGGAACGTCCCAATCGTTGCGATCAGCGTCAGGAAAAATGTTGTCGGCGAAAGCAACGGGAAAGTAATGAACCGGAACTGTTGCCAGCCATTCGCGCCGTCAATCTTCGCCGCTTCGTAGAGTTCACGCGGGATACCACCCAACCCCGCGAGGAAGATCACCGCGCTATAACCCGCATACACCCACACGTTGTACAGGATAATCACCACCAGCGCTAATGCTGGTCCTGCCAATTGGTCTGGCACAGCATCGCCGAAGATCACCTGAAAAATACCACGCGGACTTTGTAACCACACCTGTGTGTCGATACCAATTGTGGTCAATAGCTGGTTCGCCGGTGATCCGCTCCGGTGGGAAAACAACAGCGTAAAGATCACTGATGTTGCCGCGAACGGGGTGATATAAGGCAAAAAGTAAATCATGCGGAAGAATGATTTACCACGAATATTCTGGAATAACAGTACCGCCAACCCCAAACCCAGCGCAAGTTGTAACGGTACACTAAACACCGCATACATCAACGTGACGTTAAAGCCCTGAAACACATCATCATCGCCTTCAGCTAGCGCCTGTGGCAATTGGATAATCAGCACCACAGCACCAACCACCAGCAAAATGGCGGCAAGCATACGGATGAGCATCGCATAATTCGTATATGCTTTGACCGCACGCGTCCATAGATAATACGCCACGCCGATCATACCCGCGCCAGCACTAATCATAACGATATAGGTCCAGATAGGGACGTATTGTGTTTCGATAACACGAGAGAACGCATTAAAATTGAGGTCTTCTAACAAGAGTTCATTGGGGCTAAACAGTTGATCGTTAAACAGTCTAACATCGTCTAATACAGTCTGAATTTCAGTCAAAGTGAGCGATATCAGCGCAAAACCAAATAAGAACGATAATCCTGCGAACATCCCCAAAAACAGATAATATGTGTTACGCGTGGTTTTTATGAACAGGAAAGATGCGGCAATAATGACGGCTGAAACCAAGAAAACGAGCCACATCGTATCAGCGGCGTTTAGGGCAGGTTCAAAGCGGAAGCTGAGAAAAAATTCTTCGATAAACAGTTCACGGGTAATCTCTAGCCCGCGCATCCGTATCGGTACATTCAACACAAAGGGTAATAATGCAAAGAACCAGTTGACGAAGGCGAACATCGAAGCCGCGACTGCGATACCCGGAATAAAATAGGCAAGTCCTATGCGGTCATCGGCGGTTTGTCGCCACAGACGCACAATGTTGTACAGTCCATAGGCGAATAAGCCCAGCGCAATCCAGAAAAAGCCAACATAGGCGAAATTACCCAATGCCTCTACGTAGCTATCCAGACCTTCATAATCCCCCGGAAAGCGTCGCCACTGATGCAAGCTGACGAAAAATGCAAATGCAACCGGGAAAATCCCAAATAAGAAAATGATTGTCCCTGCCGGAGCGAGGAACAAATAAGCTGTAATATTCTCTAAAATTGCTCGACCGCGTCGTGTTTCAAACAAACCCTTGTTATGTTGGAGAGAACCCGTTGCCATAACGTCGTTACTTGCCTCAATTGTGATCACGCGAGCATATTGTACCTAACACACAAGAGTTTTCAATAAGCGAGTCTAAAAAAAAATTAAATGAGGGGAGATTCCAGATGATTTTAGTGAAGTCTTATAGTTCACTTAACAATTTAGCGTGGCTATAAACCAATCAAATCATTGTTAATCGGCAGTGCTCCGGCGAATCAACAAAGGTAGGTCATCCCGACAATCGCTCATTTTTCATCCAACGAAACACGCGGTCTTGTCATCGTGGACATTTTACTACGGCGTGCATTGAGCGTTGGTAACCAGATGGTGAAGGTCGTACCGATTTCCTCACGACTGCTCACACTGATAGTGCCTCCATGTGCGCCGACAATCTCATGGGTGATGGCTAACCCTAAACCCGTGCCACGTTCCGGTGGGCGCACTTTATCCACCTGATAGAACCGTTCAAAGATGCGCGATAAGTCTTTTTCGGGAATACCGATGCCCGTATCCGCCACACTGATTTTCACACCATCCTCGACTGCTCGCGCGATCACGCGAACCACGCCACCGGCAGGCGTAAATTTGAGCGCATTGCTAATCAGGTTATTGAGCACCTGAACCAGACGATCACCATCCCCGTTAATTGGCGGTAATGCGGGCACATTGACCTGTAACTGAACCCCTTTACTTTGTGCGTTTACCGTCAGATTACGGGCGACATTGGTCGTTAAATCGCCGATATTGAGCGGAGTCATGGTCATCTGCAACTGTCCGGCTTCCATCCTCGCCAGATCTGTCAAATTGTCGACCATGCGCGTCATACGAGAGGCTTCGTCATGGATAATCGTGGCGGCGTTCAGCGGGTCACGGGTTGCACCCTCCATAATCGCCTGTGAATACCCTTGTATTGAGGTTAAGGGTGTTTTGAGGTCATGCGACACATTCGCCATAAAATCACGTTGCGATTGTTGTGTCAGGCGCACTTCTGCACTCATAGTATTGAACGCCTCCGCTACCGAGCGCACCTCCTGCGGACCGCTAACAGGCACTGCCTGATTAAGATCACCTTCTGCCACGGCGGTTGCGGCACGTCCGGCGGCTTGTAGCGGTTTTGCAATTGTCCGGCTAATCCAATATGCCATGCCGACTGCAATCACCAGACCCACTGCCCCCGCCTGTAACAAGGGGACAATCAGTGACTGATTAAATTCACCCAATGCGCTCTGTAAAGATTGTTGTGGGCGCATATCCGCCACAAGAATCGCTGTTCGCAGGCGTGATTGATTGCCGAAGTTGCGCGTCGTATCTTCCACACCACTAAACAGCCAATCGCCATCCTGATCGTTAAATTGCCCGAAAATCAGATCAGTGTTTTCTGGCAGAATAATCCCTGATGTGTTGGGGCGATAATCTGCCCGGCGCAGGTTGATGTCCTGTTGAGGCTCAAAATTACGGGCGCTATCATAAGCGACAATATTACGCTCACGAGCAAAGACCATCACCATGACGCGCACGTTACGCGTTTCCGCGAAGTTATCCAATAACGCCACCTCAATGTTCGGGTCACTCAATTGTGGGCGCTGTCCGCGTTGTGTGGCGAAGTCAAGGATGAGATCGGTTAAATTAATACCCCGTGCCAGCGCCAACAGGCGT
>DAOTXB010000138.1:0-3439 GCA_034435575.1 Anaerolineae bacterium | reverse complement strand
GATGATCAATAAAGAACTAAAACGTTATTGGCAAGAACAAGCTACCTGAAAATTCTGCTCTGACGTTTGTGGCGCTTTTTGCCTGCGACCCAAATAAGCGGAGATCTTGTCGAGTCCTCCTTAAACGACTCGCTTGACAGAAAGTTTGTTATCTGTAATGTCATAACACCTTATCACAAAACAGAACATTAGGTCTATAAATATTCTGCTATGATTCAGTGTGAAAATGGTTTGTCAACCCACGGCATAGTCTGCCCTACTTCCAGCGAATACGGCGATACACATCTACCGATAACGATGTGATTTCACTTTAATAAGGCTTTACCGATAACCTACCAATCATTGGTTTCATATGTTTTAAATTGTGCGTATATAGGGGAACATTCAATCGATAAGCAATAGATGCAATCAAACAATCATTCATACCAATATGATGGCTAAACTGAAAACGTTCAAGTTGGTCCATCGCCCATTGTTGATCGTGAACAATAGGATATACATGCTCAAATTGTCCGAGAATACGCTTTGCTTGTGTTTGATTGGATTTGTTAGTAGTTCCCTGCATAACCTCCATCCATGTAATAGAAGAGATGCCATATGTTTGTTGTGTGCTTAACCATGACAATGCCGGAGAATAACGGCGTAATAAGTGGATAACTACAGTAGTATCAAGAATGGCATCCATTAGGATCCATCATCCGGTTGCAGATCAATCAAAGTTTGTCGTTTTTGACGTTGAATTTGAACCCACACAACCGGATCATCAATATGAGCATCGACAAATTCAATTGGATTTTCCATCGCCTCTAATAGTGCGACGATCTCTGCTCCAGTTTTAGGATTGCGCTCATTATCATTAGCAAGCAATTTCTGGATCAATTCACGGCGTTCCTGTGCACTTAATGTTTGCGCTTGTTTCAGAATATCATCTACAGTCATGGTTTCGCCCTACTCTTCCGAGTCATTTTTGGGGTTTTTGAGAGCATCGACATATCCTTCGTGATATGATTTCCCGATTTCTCTATTAAGCGATTCGATATGCTTACGAGCAGTTCGCAACTCATCTTCAAGTGATGACATTCGGGAATTCAAATCTTCAAGACGAGTTTCTAGGCGAATATTGGTATCTTTGACCGGCTGAACTTCTTCCTGCAATGTACGATACTTTTCTTGTAAGGTATCTCGTTCTTGAGTAATGATACGCAAAGCACGTTGAGTTGCCTCTAGCTCGAATGTCAAATGCCCCTTTTCTTCCGCAACGACTAGATCGTGCATCTCATTAGCAGGAAGTTGTGGTAAATTTCCACGATCTCCGTTTTGAAGTGAGGCATGAACTTGCTCATAGGTTAACCCTTGATTCTTCATCTGGGCAACCAAATCCAGGACGCGCATATCGTCGTCAGTAAAATTCCGATGCTTCCCCTTACCTGGATTTGCAGTTGGTGAAAGATAATTAGAAAACTCTTCACACCAATTACGTACCGTTTCAGCAGAAATATCGTGTAGAAGTCGAACGTGTCTAGTTGAGTAATACATACCAAGATTATAGTTTTTTACGTTCAAACTGCCAAGTAGAAGTACTTTGGTCTTTGACTTTGGTTCTTAAACATCTAGCTTGATCCACCTTGTAAGCATGTAATCACAATACTAAAACTAACTTCTACTTTGTTTACACAACTTCTAATTAGATGTATAATCCCTAAGTGCCATTGGCTTATAGTGCCAGGAAAGTGAACTCATGTCAAACAAACGATTCAGATTGCGCTATGTCTTCTGGTTGGATCTCAACAAATCCGACGAAGAAGCCATCGCCGACCAGATCGAAACTCTGAAAACCAAACGCTCATTCGCCAGCACCATACGGCAGGGCATCCGCCTGATTACCGATCTCAGGGCAGGGCGCTTAGATGTCCTCTTCGAATTATTCCCATGGGTGCGTACCGCGCTCATGGAACAGAATCAACCCGAAGAGAGCGCTAGCGCGAAGGCATTACGCGAACAACTCGCCCGCATCGCACAGCAATTGGTCGCGCAGGGCAACACACCGATTACCATGCCAGATAAAGGCAGGGGAGAGCGTGTGAACATCCCACAACTGACCTTTGTTGAGGAAACATCCGGTGCCAGCGCCGAGGAAACCCGCGAAAATTTCGCCGCCGGAATGGGCGATCTTTTCGGCGATGACGACGATATGGATTTGTGGGATTAACCGGAACCGTTCCGAACATCAAATAGTGAAAAGAGAGAGACATGATTCGCTACAAACCGAGTAAAACCTTACTGCCACAACAACCCGCAGACCTCAACGAGATGGATTTTCAATGGGAACTTGATGACACCGTGATCGCGTGGGATGGGGGCAACGGCACCTCATCAGCGTGGCGCATGGTCGCGGGCAACCTCGAATATTTCATGCTTCCCAACGTCCGCGTGCCGGTCACCGGCTATGGACTAAATCGCGAAGTGACCAGCATCGGCGTGAACGAAATGGTCTACGCAGATGTGAAAGCAGGGCGATTCGCTATCGGTGATGGCGTGTGGGAGCAGAGCAAATATCCGCCGGAAACCTTCGTCAATTCAGAAGAACGCTACGGTTCAGAAATCCACGTTTTCATGCTGTTGTGCTTACTCGCCGCCATGAATGCACCCGAAGATACACCGCTCACCATCGTCACGTCTGCACCACCCGGACTGGTCAACAAAGTCGCCAAAACCATCAAGCAAAATCTACGTTACGGTGAAAATAAGGACAAAACCGGCTCATGGTCCATCCGCATGAGCTACGACAAAGAATGGCGCAATTTCGTCATTGGTAAAGTGATCGTCGTCCCTGAAGGGGTAGGGGCATTCTCTGCCTATGCCTACGATGCCAACGGTAACGCGGTATTAATCCCATCATCACCCAGCGCCGACGACGATCTGCTGACCGGACAGGTACACATCCATGATGCCGGATTAGGCACTTATGACACTTATATCGTCCGCGACGGCAAGCTCGATCCCGAATCAATGGCACTCGCCACCGATCCCGATAGCGGGGTACTGCGCCAGATTATCGAACCGATCATGGACGAAATTCGTAACCAGTTCCAGCGGCAGGGAATGTCGATGCCACGCATCAAACCCGCACAGGTCGATAGCTGGCTCCGGGCATGGTCAGGTGGGCGTATGAAGCCCAAGTTTGCACAGATCAAAATTAGCGGGAAAATCCTCGACTTACACCCGATTTTCGAGTCATTGACCAATCGCTATGCCGATTATCTCATCGGCGAAAAGCTCGAAGTCAGCTTCGGGGCAGGGGCGGATACGATTCTCCTCGCCGGTGGTGGCTGGGAATATGTGTTGCCAACCATCCTCAAGCGCTACAGTAATCGCAACATCCTGTATCCGGGCATTGTCGAACATCTACAAAATATCCCCATCTGGGAATTGAACGCCT
>DAOTXB010000137.1:0-5033 GCA_034435575.1 Anaerolineae bacterium | reverse complement strand
ACGCGCGACATCACACGGGCAGAAACACTTGCGAATATGCTGGAAGGGCTGAACAACAATCGTCGTGAAATGATGAACCACACCGAAGCAGGGGCACTGATTCAGATCGAAAAGAATCCTGCGTTGATCGATAATTATAGTGTCTTGATCCTTTCCGATGAAAAATGGGAGGGGGGCATTGTCGGGATTGTAGCTAGCCGATTAGCGGAGAAATTTAGTCGCCCGACGATTTTATTCAGAATTGAAGATGGCATTGCGCGTGGGTCCGCACGTTCTGTCGAAGGGCTGGACATCACCGCCGCGATTAGCAAACATCAGGATATGCTGTTGACCTTTGGCGGGCATACACAGGCGGCGGGGTTGAGCTTACAGGAAGCGGATTTACAACAGTTCAGACGTTCACTTTCTAACACCGTGCGGGAGATGATGGATGATGTGGAAGTAACTGATTCACTCACAATCGACAGGTATTTACCGTTACGTGATTTATCGTTGGCGCTTGTGCATGATCTGGCACGATTAGCGCCGTTCGGTGCGGGGAATCCAGCGCTCGTGCTGGCAACAAAGCGCGTAAAGGTCGCTAACATCCGGCAACTTGGACGGACTGATAAGCATGTGCGGATTACCGTCACTGATGAACAAGATAATGTGCAGGATGTGATCTGGTGGAATGCTGATAAGGACGCGATTCCACCGGGGTGGTTTGATATTGCTTATACGATTGGCACAAATACGTATAATGATAATGTTCAGTTACAGGTTATCTGGGAAGATGCACGACCACGTGACGAACCAATCGAAAACTTTAGCGAGCGTCGTAATGTAGACGTTATTGATTATCGTGATCGGATTGATCCACGCCGTGATATTGAAAATCTATATATCGAGCATGATGACACTATCGTGTGGAGTGAGGGCGATCCAACATTCAAAGCGGAGCGAGGTGTCGGGCGTGATAAGTTATCATCTGCATCAAAGCTGATTATCTGGACAGCTCCGCCAGATTTAGAAACACTGCAATTTGCTCTAAATACAGTCAATCCTGATACTGTTATCTTGTTCGGACTGAGTCCACGCACCGATTCGGTAAATTTGTTTTTACAGAGAATCGCTGGTGTGGTGAAACATACTTTAAACAAATACGGTGGGGAAACCACCTATTCGCAATTATGTGGTGTGTTAGGGCACAACAAAAGTACAGTTCAGGCTGGATTGCAGTGGATGGTCGCACGCGGACATATCACATTTACAGTTAAGCATAGCAATGAAATATTGATTTCCTCAGCTCATACAGAAGCGACGGATACAAAAGCTGAAACGACTGCTAGAGTCGCAAAATTACTCAAAGAAACGGCAAATTTCCGTTCATACTTCCGGCAAGCTGATGCTTATGCGCTGGTCAGAAGTTGAGGAGTAACCGATCCTCAAAAATTACACCAATATAAAAGTTAACCTGTCATCCTCTCCATAATTGCGTATGATTATCGCCTGATGTCAAGTAATGGAGTTTTATTGGATGAGAACATTTTACCGCCCTATTGTTCAGCTTATATTCCTGTTTGGTCTGCTGACAGTATCCTCACTACACGCGCAAAACGGATTTGAAACCACACTTGTCGATGCCGCCTCTGTGTTGGCTGGTCCCGGACACACTTATGAACGACTTGGAATCCTCAATATGGATACGGCGGTTATCATCACCGAGCGTAATCGCGTTGGACATTGGTTACGGATTGAAGCTGACGACTTGGACGGATGGGTACGTATCGGTAATGTGGATACAACAAATTTATTGCTAAGTGATATTCCGGTGAACATGGACTTGCCTGATGCAGATGTCAGTGCGATCACTGACGAGCGTGAAGTACGGCTGTATAGCGTGCCGATTATCCCAGAAATTAGTCCAGCGATGGGCGAAATCTACGGGTCGATTTTCAACAATAATGCGACGGATGTTGTGGTTAAGGTGGGTGATAGCAATAGTGCCAATAGCACGTATTTGACTCCCATCAGCGAAAATAATTATACACTTGAACCCTATGACATGTTGACGAATTCCGTCGATCATTTTGCGGAAAACATGGGCACCAATGAAATTGCGGCACGGGTGGGTTTAAATGGGTTTTCATTATTCGACACATTCTGGTCACCGATTGATACATGCGAACAGGACGAAACCCCTTTAATGTGTGAATATCGCGTCAGTCGTCCGACAATTGCGGTAATTATGTTTGGACCTAATGATCTGCGTGTGTTGAATTCTACGGAATATACCGAGCAGATGACACTTATTATAGAGGAAACACTCGCGCAAGGGGTCATCCCGATACTTTCAACATTTAGCTCTGATCCTGACGAAGATACATGGGATCAGGCGTTGCGTTTCAATACCATTCTGGTTGATCTGGCAGAAGCCTTTGAGATACCACTTGTCAATCTATGGTCAGCGGCGCAAGCACTCCCGAATGCGGGAATTGGGGAGGACAATGTGCATATGACGATTAGTGGTGGTTCGTTAGATCTAAGCCAGGGTCATGAGTCACGGCTCGGTGTGCCATTACAAAACCTGATTGTTCTAAACACTATCGACGCGATTTATGAGGCGATAATTGCTGATAGTGGATGATGAAAGATGTGGGTTTTAAATAAAAACAGGTGATCAGTATTTGATCACCTGCACATATTACTTCCCTTGATAACTATCCGTAAAGCACATCTGCAGTGGGGGCTTGATTATCTTGTGGATCAAATTGACGTATACCGAGTGCTTGCATGGTAACCATCGCCACATATTGCGGATTCAGGACAGCATAGCGTTTCCATAGACGGCGAGGTTCTTTATACAAACGGAATGCCCACTCTAAGCCCATATTCTGAAGGCGAGAAGGTGCTTGTGCTAGTGTGCCTGCATGAAAGTCAAAGGCTGCGCCAACCGCTAGAATCGGCATATTTAAGACTTCTCGATATTCATATGCCCACACTTCTTGCCGAGGGCACCCTAACCCTACAAAAGTAATCGCGGCACCACTATCACGAATTTTCTGAGCAATTTCTAGCTTTTCTTCAGCCGAAGTTTGGCGGAAACGTGATGGTTCTGCCCCCGCAATCTGAATATTTGGGAACATACTACGTAAATTCTCTTGAAGCTTATAGATTACGGGCTGGCGACTACCATACAGGTAGATAGGTAAGCCTTCATTAGCCGCCGCTTCACAAACTTTTAGAGTCAATGTGGGACCATAAACACGGTCAGGTAACTTAGCTTTATGGAGCAAGTTCAACGCCCAGCGTACCGGCATTCCATCAGGTACTATCATATCAAAACTGTTAAGCCGATAACGATGTGTTGAATCGGTAGCGCCTGTCATCACACCATGCACAGCAAGTGCGGTAACCGCCATGCCACGCTTTGCTTTCGCGGATTCGACAACCCGGTTTACAGCGCCTTCGTAATCCACGGTGTCAATCTGTACACCTAGAATATTCTTCTTACCATTATCAATCATTAGACTACCTTTTCGCCCTCATTCCAACGTTCCACATTAAATCTATGAATTTCATTGAGGATGAGATCGACATTATATTTTTGATCCCAGTTAGGATAGTGTTCTTTGAATTTCGCTAGATCGCCGACCCACCACATATGATCGCCCATGCGATTTTGCTCGGAATATGTCCAGTTAAGTTTCTTACCGGCAATCTGTTCACACATATCAATACCTTCGAGCATAGAGCAATTACTATAACGCCCACCCCCGATATTGTATACTTCTGCAATACGTGGTGCTTTGAAGAACTCATTAAATGCGGAGATTAGATCTGCACTGTGAATGTTGTCGCGGACTTGCTTGCCCTTATACCCAAAAATAGTATAGGGTGTGCCCGTAACAGTGCATTTCATAAGATATGCGAGAAAGCCGTGTAACTGTGTACCGGAGTGATTAGGTCCAGTTAAACAACCACCACGGAAGCAACCTGTATAAATATCAAAATACCGACCGTATTCCTGTACCAATATATCTGCGGCGACTTTAGAAGCGCCAAAGAGACTATGCATCGTCTGGTCAATAGACATATCTTCACGAATACCGGAAGCATAGGTATGTGATGGATCAATTTCCCAACGCTTTTCCTGCTCAATTAATGGTAAATGATTTGGCGTTTCACCATAGACTTTATTGGTCGATGTAAAGATGAACACTGCTTTCGGAGCAAAATCTCGAGTTGCCTGAAGCAGATTAAGTGTCCCATTAGCGTTCACAGTAAAGTCCATATGCGGATCACGGGCAGCCCAATCATGGGAAGGTTGTGCAGCGGTGTGAACAATCAACTTGATATCTGAGCTATATTCTTTGAAAAGGGTTTCGATAGCTTCACGATCACGAATATCAATATTTTTGTGGGTGTATTTATCCCCAAGCTCCTTTTCTAAACGTTGGCGTTGCCAATCGGTAGAAGCTTCTGCTCCGAAGAAGACTTTACGCATGTTGTTATCAATACCAACGACATTATAGCCTTCTTTGGCAAAAAATAATGATGCTTCTGAACCAATCAACCCAGCGGAACCTGTGACAATTACCGTGCTCATAATTCGCTCTTACCTCTTTTGTAATTAATGGACTTACGTATCTGAATTAACAGCCATTAGTGTACAACTATTAAAGTGAAAAAATATACAAAAAGTGTATAATTACGAAATTTTTCAGAAGTTATAGATGATTATGAACTAGTTCCTAAGATAAATTTTCATGGGATGGCTAATATAAACTAAAATAGCCGATACAAAGATAATTACTCTGTCGATGGATATGCCTTACAGAAATAACATTCCGTTGCACAACCTTCTACTATCGGCTAGAGTTAGACGAGTTTTGAAAATGAGGAGAACTTCACCGATGAGAAGGGTGTTATTGACATTAATATTGCTATGCGCCGTGTTGGTAAGCGCCTGTGGTGGGGATGATGCCGAGGGAACGAATAGCGACACCGGAGCGATTTCCGCTGTAGAGGATTATTTACAGGCGAAAGTCAGT
>DAOTXB010000136.1:0-10813 GCA_034435575.1 Anaerolineae bacterium | reverse complement strand
AAGTTCATCAATAGATGTGTTGGCATCTGGGAAGTCGGGATATCTATCACTAAACACCATTTCTAAGTCTCTGGATTATCTAACCGGAAGCCGTGACCGCGCACCGTGACGATATATTGTACATCGGGGTCTTGTTCCGCCAGCCGATCTCGTAGACGGCGCACAAGTGCGTCAATTGCCTGTTCGCTCACGCCTTCGCCGACAACATCGGGCCACACCGTTTCGACCACTTCATCGCGTGTACAGATGCTACCACCATTGTTATACAATAACTCTAGCAAACGATACTGTGGCAGACTCAAGGGTGGGGAGAGTTCTGCATCATTAATAAACACACGACGTGATTCAGTATCAAGACGTAAACGCCCGCCAATATTGTCCGGTAATTCAAACGGGAGTGGGGCGGTTGCACCGGAGCCGATAAATTGAAGTTTGATTGCGAGTGCCAGGTTAATCTCATCACCGTCATGCAGTTCAGTTTCACCTTCTAAACGCTGATCGTTCACCCATGTACCGTTGCGACTGTCTAAATCCTCGATAAAAAAGTTTTTTTCAGCCCGTGTGATTCGAATGTGTTGGCGTGAAATTTGCCTTTCAGGGATGATGACATCGCATGTGTCGTCACGTCCGATTATCACCGCTTCGCTCTCTAGCGCCCAATGTTGACGCGCATATTTGCCCTCAAGTGCGGTGAGAATAGGTCTATCCTGATTATCATTCGTCATAATAAAATCACCTATCCTTTTGCTTTAGCTCAAAAATTATCCAGAATAAGCTCTGTGTAGGGATATGATAAACTTTGCCCTATTTGTATATTGTCAGTCAGCATAGATTAATTACATTATAGCAAGATTATTGACTCTGCATTATGGGCTTACTGGTATTGTAAATGAGTCTGATTGCACAACACCTATCCATAAGCCTTGATCGATATAAATTTGCCCATCGACAGTTGCCTGCGCCGCCCCACGCGAACCATTTCGGTAATACGCTATAATTGTGTCATTTCCAAAACCGCCAAGAATACCGGTAAGTTCCGACACCTGAAACGACACACGATGCACACAGCGCTGACGCGGACTGAGCAAACGAATTTGTTCTTCTGGATACGTGACATTGTTCGCACCGAGTGGCGGAACAACGCTATTGCCATTAAATATCACACCCAAACCCGGCTGATTATTGTCGATACCAACCGCTACTACATCATTCGGTAACAAAAAGGGCACGGTGCCGATTGTGTTGTTCACGACAGTGATGCTGACGGTTAGCGTACTGGTAGGATCACTGGGCAATGCGTTTGTAACCACGCTTAAACTTATGGGCGGTAGCGCACTTAACCCTGCATCGCGCCCGATGAGTGACTGATGGATCGCTCGATCTTCACCTTCACGTAACCAGCTACATGGGACACCTTCATCCACGTTTGGAATATTGGACGCTAATCTAGGTAAAATGTTGGGTCCGGTGATGGCAAGGAGCAAGATCAACAAAAAGACACCTGCTACTGCGTTTGGATTATCACCCCGTCTAAGTAGTCGCATATACTCACATCAAATTGTTTAGCCAATCAACACAGGATTGAATAATAACCTGATCCTGTATCTGCTGACCATTATGCCACACAATGCCATTATCGTGCCCACGAAACCACGTAAATTGTCTGCGAATATACTGATGTGTTGCAATTTTCGTATTATGAATTGCCTCATCGACAGGTGTGTCATCTAAAATATGTGTTGCTAACTGTGCATACCCCAGACCGCTCATTGAGGGCAATTTTCTATCGTAACCCCTCTGGATCAATTGTTGGACTTCATCAAGAAACCCTGCTTCCATCATCATATCTACACGGGTATCGGCACGTTCATATAAATATGGACGCTCTAACGTTAGTCCGAGTTCCAAAATCGTATAGGGTGGAGGTTTTTTGCGCTGGAGTTCAGTAATTGGTGTGCCGGTTTCAATACACACTTCCAGAGCGCGAACAACCCGACGGACATTATTCGGATGAATTTTTTCAGCGGCGATAGGGTCAACAGTTATGAGACGGGCATGGAGCGCATCAACGCCATGTTCATCCGCGAACGCTTCTAACTCTTTGCGGAGTGTTTCGTTTGGTGGGACTTCAGGGATTGACCAACCTTCGGTCACTGCACTAATGTATTGACCGGTGCCACCGACTAACAGCGGAATATGACCATTTTCATGAACTGCCGTGATTGTGTCATAAGCCATGCGTTGATAGCGTGCTAGGGAGAGGTTATCATCCGGTTCGATCATATCGATCAGGTGATGGGGTGCTTGTAAACGATCCTCGGCGGTTGGTTTAGCGGTGCCGATGTCCATATATTTGTAGATTTGTCGGCTATCTGCGCCAATAATCTCACCATCAATTGTGTTTGCAAGATTTATAGCTAATCCAGTTTTGCCAACGGCGGTAGGACCTAGGATGACGATAAGTGGTTGTTTAGCGAGTATCATCTCGCGTTGTTCACCAGTCCAGCGCATCTTCAACATGGTCAATAATTGCCTGTTTTCCAGAGGGTAAAGCGATGGCGATCATATCGATACGCCATGAACTATTATCTCTATTATGTTCATGCAGGTAAAGTGTTGCGCTTTTGATCAATTTTTCACGTTTTGCGACAGTGATACTGGCAAAAGCTGATTCGGTTGATTGTGCGCGACGGGTACGTACTTCTACAAAAACAACCGTCTCATTATTTTCGGCTACAATGTCAATCTCACCGAACTGACAATGCCAATTCCGTGACAATATGGTGTAGCCGTGTTGTATCAGATACTGTGAAGCGAGAGTTTCTCCGTACTCGCCTGTGGATTGTTGTTGTGTCATAATGCCATATTCTGTCATCTTTCCGACACATCTTAGTGTACAGGTTTATGGATAATATATGAAATTGCTAATCTACAATTGAAAAAAACGCGTTATACGTGAATAATTCGCACGTTAAGCAGACCTTTGGAGTTATGACTCCAAATAGACATTTAAACTTGCAAGGGAGATAGAAGTTTATGGATTTTCTTATTGATGACGCGACTAATGCCGCAATTATCGGCATTATCGTGAGTTTGATCGGTCTAGCCTTCGCGTGGCAACAACGCACATGGGTGTTGGCGCAAGACGAAGGTAACGACACAATGAAGCGCCTCGCGGCGGCTATTCAAAAAGGTGCGGCGGCATTCCTACAACGTGAATATCGTGCAGTCGCGATTTTTGTGGTTTTAGTAACCATCGTGCTGATTGGTCTGAGCCA
Organism: Anaerolineae bacterium; assembly: GCA_034435575.1. Classification (GTDB taxonomy): domain Bacteria; phylum Chloroflexota; class Anaerolineae; order Aggregatilineales; family Phototrophicaceae; genus JAVJSU01. Next base: position 7,535 of record DAOTXB010000136.1, on the reverse strand, counting down.
GATCGAAGATTCTGGTATGAATATACTGACCGCAGTAGCATTCGTTGCTGGTGCGTTGGCATCTGGGTTTGCTGGATACACCGGTATGTATATCGCTGTACGTGCTAATGTGCGTACCGCGCAAGCATCCTCCAAGAGCTTGAATCAGGGTTTACGTGTAGCATTTGCCAGCGGAACCGTAATGGGAACACTGGTTGTAACACTTGCGTTGCTCGGTGTTGGTGTTCTGTTCATTATTTTCACCAATCAGATCGAGAATCCGACCGAAGCGATGAGTGCACTTGCTGGCTTTGGCTTTGGCGGTACATCAATCGCAATTTTCGCCCGCGTGGGCGGTGGTATCTTCACCAAAGCGGCAGATGTTGGTGCAGACCTCGTTGGTAAGACAGAAGCTGGAATCCCAGAAGATGATCCCCGTAACCCGGCGACCATCGCAGATAATGTGGGTGACAATGTAGGTGATGTGGCTGGTATGGGTTCTGACTTGTTCGAGAGCTACGCTAGTTCAATCATCGCCGCAATGACACTTGCTGTACTCACTGGCGGTGGTATTGCCGCAGAAAATGCGGTTGCGGCGCAGTCCTTCCCGTTGTTGGTTGCCGCCGCTGGTATTTTGATTGCGATGGGCAGTACATTCCTCGTATCTACCAAAGAAGGCGCGTCACAGGAAGACCTGCTGTGGAGCCTGCGTAAAGGTGTCTATGGTGCGAGCGCAATCGTAACTGTTGCGGTTATCGTAATCGCGGCATTGCTTGAACTTGGTACTGGCGTAATGATTGCGACCATTAGCGGTCTGATCGGCGGTGTGGCGATTGGTTACTTCACCGAATACTTCACTGCGGATACATACTCACCAACACAAAACCTTTCTGAGAGTGCTCAAGGTGGTGCCGGTATCGTGATTATTCGCGGTCTGGCGGTGGGCATGTTCAGTACCGTTGCGCCAGTGATTATTGTGATTGCTGTGACGCTGATAGCGATTAATGCAACCGGGCTTTATGGCGTGGCTGTTGCCGCTGTAGGTATGCTTTCTACGCTGGGGATTACACTGGCTACAGATGCGTATGGTCCGGTGGCAGATAACGCTGGTGGTATTGCGGAGATGTCCAACCTTCCTGATGAAGTACGTGAACGCACTGATGCACTGGATAGTCTGGGCAATACGACTGCCGCAACCGGTAAAGGATTTGCGATTGGTAGCGCCGCGATGACTGCGTTAGCATTGACGGCGGCGTTTATTACTGCTGTGAAGGGACCTGGTGTTGCCGAAGAAGCAACCACTTTTGCGGCTGTTGTGCTGGATCAACGCCTGATTACCGGTTTATTCCTTGGTGCGATGTTACCTTATGTCTTTAGTGCATTGACTATGCTAGCAGTTGGTAAAGCCGCGCAGGAAATTGTGGAAGAAGTCCGCCGTCAGTTCAAAGAAATTCCCGGCATTATGGAAGGGACTTCTGATCCTGATTACGAACGTTGTGTGGGTATTTCCACTGATAGCGCCATCCGACAGATGATTTTACCGGGTGTGATCGCTGTAGCCGTGCCGGTGGGTATCGCAGTGTTGTCCGTTGCTGTACAGGGTAATGCTGAACTAGAAACCTATGTGGGTTCACAAACTCTCGTCGGTGTGTTGATGGGGTCACTTATCTCAGCGTTTATGCTCGCCGTGATGATGGCGAATGCTGGTGGTGCATGGGACAATGCCAAGAAATATATCGAAGCCGGTAAATTTGGTGGTAAGGGTTCAGAAGCCCACAAAGCCGCCGTTGTTGGCGATACCGTTGGTGATCCGTTTAAGGATACGTCCGGTCCATCCCTGAACATTCTGCTGAAATTGCTGGCGATTGTTTCCCTCGTGATCGCGCCGTTGATTGCAAATGCAATTGATACGGATACTTCTGCTCTGGATAGTGCGACTGACACACCGATTGTTGAAGAGGTCGGCGGGGAAGAAGACACCGTAGACGAAGAATCTGTGGATGATGCAGACTCTGCTGATGCAGCCGATGAAGGCGCAGAAGCTACTGAAGATGCCGACACCACAGAAGGCGAAAGCACACCCGAATCGGATTCAGATACATCCGGCTGATGGTCTAAGTGTCTTCGCATTAGCTAACGATTTATAATTCAGAAGTGTGGATGCTTGAGTAGTGTCCACACTTTTTTGTTAAAGGGAACAAATAATGCCAAAAATACAGGTTAATGGAGCAAATGTTTATTACGAGGATACTGGAACAGGCGTAGAAAGCATCGTGTTTTCACATGGTCTACTGTGGAATGGGCGCATGTTTGATAAACAGGTGGAATACTTAAAGAGTCGTTATCGTGTCATCACCTATGACCATCGTGGGCAAGGGCAAACTGAAGTCACTGCTGATGGTTACGATATGGATACTTTATCAGAAGATGCCGTCGCTCTCATTGAGGCTTTGGACATTGCTCCCTGTCATTTTGTTGGCTTGTCTATGGGCGGATTTGTAGGGATGCGACTCGCCGCCCGCCATCCTGAACTCCTTAAGTCGTTGATTTTGCTGGAATCAACGGCAGACCCTGAACCATCAGAAAATGTACCAAAGTATAATCGCCTCAATTTTGTCATGCGCTGGCTCGGTCCACGTTTGATTGTATCTCCCGTGATGAAGATTATGTTTGGGCAGAAATTTTTGAATGATCCATCACGCATCGCTGAACGTAAGCTCTGGGAGAATTATTTAAAGGCTAATCATCGTATTGGCATAACGCGTGCTGTATCCGGTGTGGTAAAACGCAAAGGGGTTTATGATGAATTGACGCATATCAAAGCCCCAACCTTAATTGCAGTTGGCGATCAGGATGTTGCGACTGTACCTGCAAAATCTGAACGCATTCACAGTCAAATCGAAAATTCGGAAATGATTATTATTCCTGGAGCAGGGCATACATCTTCAGTGGAAGAGGCAGAAGTCGTGAATAATGCGATTGAGACCTTCCTCAATCGGTTATAAGCAGATTCGAGGGCTTTAAGCTATGGTTGAGGCTATCTTCACCACAATCGCCGGATTGGGCACAGTGTTCGGCTGGGCGTTCTTTTCATTCTGGTCAGCGATTCCTGCGGGTATCGCACTAAATATTTCACCAATTTTAATTATGTTGACGGTGACACTCAGTTATGGGGCGGGTGTTGTGCTGGTTGTGTTGGCGGGTACACCTTTGCGTGAGCGTATTCGTCGGCGTATGGAAGCAAAATCATCTATGAAAGCAGATGATGAAACTGACCAACCAACAGAGAGTCGTATGATTCTTCTTGTGCGTGGTGCATGGGCGCGGTATGGATTGATCGGTTTAGCGATTCTTGCACCGATGACTGTTGGTGCTCAGATTGGCGCAGTGATTGGTTTGTCACTTGGTGTACCCTCTTTACGTCTAACGATTGCCATGACCCTTGGGGCGGGTGTATGGGCGATTGGTATCACGCTCGCTATTGTGGGTGGGGTGATGACTGTATCTCAAATTTGATGTTCTGTGACCTAAAACAAAAACAGCGATGAGAATGTCTCACCGCTGTCAGGTTTGGTTGACTTAGTAGAGATAATGCGTTGACTTAATCTGATTGTTTCGGATCAAACGCATCGCGAAGACCGTCACCGATGATGTACAAGCAAAGCACGGTGATGGAAATCAGAATTCCGGGCGCAATCAGTAAGTGAGGCGCAACACGGATCATTTCCAGACCACCAGAGAGCATGTTGCCCCATGTGGGTGTCGGTGCTTTCACACCAAAGCCGAGGAAACTTAACGCGGATTCAGTCAGGATAAGACCACCAATACTGAGTGCCAGCGAGATCACCAGCAGAGAAATAATGTTCGGGACAATGTGTACGAACATGATGCGAATATCAGAAGCACCCACTGCCCGCGCGGCGATCACAAATTCTTGCTGTTTGAGCGAGAAGGTTTCTCCACGCACAATTCGCGTTGCGCCAGTCCACCCAAGACCGCCAAGTACAAGGACAAGTGATGTCGGGCTAGGCGATAGGAGTGCCGCGATAATTAATAGCAGGAACAATTGCGGAATGGAATTCAATGTTGTAATGAACCAGATTACGAAGTCATCAAGAAGACCCCCAAAGTACCCTGTGATTACACCGACACAGATACCAATCGTCAGTGCCATGATGGCGGCAGAGAAGGCAATCCCGAGAGATACCTGCCCACCATAGAGTAATCGGGAAAGATGGTCACGCCCGAGTTCATCTGTGCCAAGAATATGTCCTTCCTCGCCTACACCCAGATATTTGTTATCAAGATTGATCTCAAGATAATCAACTTGCAATATTTCCGTAGAGATAAAGGGTGCAAACAGGGCGATCATGGCGAAGATGAAGAGCACGGTAAGCGCGGCTAGCGTAAGGCGATCACGGCGAATACGCCATAATGCTTTTTGTAGCAGTGATTTACTGATAATTTCTTCGACTTGATTTTCGCTAAGTTCAGTAACACCTGATGTGGTTGTTTGAGTTGCCATAATTTGTCTCCCTATCCCTTAGAACCGAATGCGCGGATCGAGCATAGCGTACAGAATATCAGTCAGTAAGTAACCCACAATGGTTAAGACAGACCCAAACACTACAGAAGCCATTACCACAGGATAATCTTGACCAGAAATTGATTGAAGTAACAGGTTGCCAATGCCGGGCCATCCGAAGATGCGCTCAATAACAACGGCACCGCCAAAGAAGATACCTATCGCCGCTGGACCGAGAAATGTTGCCATCGGGATGAGCGCATTACGTGCCGCATGACGGAACCAGACACCACGCGGAGATAAACCTTTTGAGCGGGCTGTACGAATGTAATCGCTATTAATTGTATCGAGCATAGCCGCACGCATAAAGCGTGACCAACCGGCGATTGCCCCTAGCGCAAGCGGCACAACCGGAAGAATCAAGTATTCTAGACGACCCCATAAAGGTGGACAACCACCCCGGGTCGGCGCGCATTGCCCACCCATTGGCAGAATGTCTAATGTCGCGCCAAAAAACATAATGAGCAAGAAGCCCAACCAGAAATCCGGTATTGCGGTACCAACAACTGCACCAACTCGCGTTGTCTGATCAAAGGCTCCACCACGCCAGATTGCGGCACCAATGCCAAGTGGAATACCGATACCAAGCCCGATGATTAATACGGCGACATTAAGTTCGATGGATGCAGGCAGAAAGTCGAGCATGACATCAATTACAGGGGCACGTAAACGGAAAGAATTGCCAAAATCTCCACGAAGAATACCACCATTATTATTCCACTCCGTACGAAGTGTGACTAGTTCGCCGTCAATTGTTTCAACGACATCACCGGGGAAGCCACGCCACAAGATAATGGCATTGTAATGAGTTACAAAATAGGCATCGACTACGGCTACATCTTCGCCATCATAGAGGTCTAATACAGCACTTTCTGCACTACGGCTAGAAAGGGCACGGGTGGTTAGTGATCCTGCTGGTCCTAAACGATGGTCGAGTTCAGTGCCAAATTCTTCAACAGGTATAGTGTCTACTATATCGGTTTCTTCACTATCAGCATCAACCATGACCACATCGCCGTTCGTGAGTTCCACCGCCCATACACGGTCACCACCAATCGTCAGCGGTTTATCGCCAATGAGCCAACGAATATACTGTATGGGCCACGGCTGATTTACGCCGAGTCGCTCTGCAACAGCTTCGCGTTCTTGTGGAGAAACATTAGGTCCAAATGTAAGAATTGAAACTGGATCACCGGGCGCGGCTACCATAATCAGATATGAGAGCAGGGTAATGCCGAAAAAAGTTGGTATTGCTTGAATGATTCGACGTATTATGAATTTTGTCATACTACAGCCCTAATACAATTATCCCGTCAAAGTTCTAAGTATTTCTTTTTAATAATGTTTAAGTAAAGTGCATTGGTGAGCTACTTAAAGATACAGCGTCGAGTTGCCCCGACGCTGTATATATTAGTGAAACAATCCAGATTTATTGATCCGGGTTGTCGAGCAGTGCCCATGCATCTGTGGAGTAGGTGCGTGAGAATGCTGTTGGGTTCCAGTTAATGACGTTTGGCTGTGCCGCGGTCATGTTTTCGGTTACGCGCAGGTACATATAGGGTACCTCTTCAAAGAGGATTTCCTGTGCGCGGAGATATAGTTCGCGACGTGATTCTTGGTCACAACCGTTGGTTTGTAGTGGATCACGTGCGGCAACCATCAGTTCATTCAGTTCTTCACTGAAGAAGGAACCGAAGTTGAAACCTGAACCAGGAACGTCTACTTCTGGGGTGTATGCCCAGCTTACATCCGGGTCAACCGGTAAGCCGAGGCTCCAACCGAGGTATGCAAGGTCAAATGTCTGACCAGTCAGTTCTGGCAGGAATGCGCTACCCCAGTCAATGGCGGCGAAGTCAGCATCGAAACCAATATCGCTCAATGAAGCGGCGAAGAATTCACCCAGTTGGGTTGTACGTTCGGAACCTTCTGGCACACGAACACGTACAAACAGCGGGGAACCTTCTTCTGCATACAAGCAACCCTGGCATACACGCGGGGTTGTCGCATCACCATCGTCATCTACCCAACCGGCTTCGTCCAGCAGTGCCATTGCGGCTTCTTGATCGAAGGTGTATTGCAGATCTGGATTGAATACCCAGGAAGTTGGGATGGTGTGGGTACCGACTGCGATACCGTTACCGTCATAGATACCATCGGTTACGGCTTGTACATCAACAGCCTGTGTGATTGCACGGCGGACGCGGACATCACCGAGTACAGGATGCGGATCTTGTTCAATAAGGTTACCGTCTTCGTCGATACCGGGGAGCGGATTTTCCGGGTTCGCCCAGTTCATCGCCATAAAGTTGAAACCATTGCTGGTGAATTCAAAAGTCTGGAAGTCCGCGAGATCGGGGTCAGTGCGGAAGTCTTCTTGACGGGTTGCCGGTACACCGATGAGGCTGATGTCACCAGCGACAAAGCGTTCTACACCTACATCGGTGTTCGGGACGCTCAGGTAGACCCATTCTTCAGGTACCACGTAGCCAGCGAAGGCATCCGGGTAGTTCTGGTCTGAAAGCAGGCTGACGCGCTGACCGGGGTCAAATTCCAGATCAAAGAACGGACCGAAGGTTACTTCTGGAATACGGCGCGGTTCTTCGTTCATCGCGGCGAGGTCGTCACCATACAGTTCTTCGAAGACGTGAGCCGGAACAACGGTAGCATCATTGATGTCTTCAAATGCGATGCAGTCCGGGGCGGCGAAGGTTACGACGACGGTGAAGTCATCGACTGCTTCGATGTCGGTGATTGAACCACCAGCCGGGGTACCATCTTCGAGGGTTTCGAACATGCTGGTACGCGGGGAGTCTACTACACCACTGCGGATTGCGGTGGTTGCCCACAGATAATCTTCTGCGGTAATTTGTTCGCCGTCGCTCCAGAAGGCATCTTCACGAAGGGTAATTGTAACTTGAGTACCATCTTCGCTGAATTCCCAGCCAGTTGCCAGCGCACCGGGTTGATTCGG
>DAOTXB010000135.1:0-2897 GCA_034435575.1 Anaerolineae bacterium | reverse complement strand
TTCAGCGCATCCATCCCGACGCACCGTTGAAAACAGGTCCCCGTTAATTGCCCTAATCGTCGTTGCATTTTGTTCTGCAAAACGAGATCTTTGGCGCTGGTTGCCACATGCAAGAAACGATTTACACGCTCTCCTGTATAAGGTGAAACAGCGCTGGCAAGGTCAGGGTTTTGTGTGGCAAGGTCATATGTAGCCGCAATCGCGTTAATCGAAGGACGGATAATCGGATGATCAACAGGTTCTTCTACAAGATCTCCAAATAAATAAACCGTCAGATTACGCCCGCGTAGGCTTTCAATATAGTCGTCTCCTGTTTCAATTCTATCAACTGATTGTTGAGATTTAGCGCCATTTGATGTTGCTTGCTCTGTCATTACCCATAATCCTCTTGGCTATTTTATTCGCATAAACTCCGTCATAACGCAATTTTTCTGCCACTTTCTTCAGTAATGATACCTATCTCACGAACAGTTACGCAAAATATGAAAGATGGTCAAAATGTTCAATGAGATCACTTAAGAAGTATGTAAAAACCCAGTCAAAATGAAATCGTATACGATTATATTTTTATACAAATTATGATATACTATTGAGCATAAATTACCGAAGCATACAACACACGCATGTGATTTCGTCTGAAGAAATCACCAAATCATGGAGTAAATCGCTATGAGCCTTGGTATTGGTGGCATCCAAACAACGAAAAACACCTCAAATCTTGTGGCAGATGCACTACGCTCAGCGATTTTGCAGGGTAAGTTAGAAAGCGGACAAGCACTCAAACAGGACGAAATTGCATCTGAATTTAGCGTGAGCAAAATCCCTGTGAGGGAAGCGCTTGTTCAGCTACAGGCAGAAGGACTAGTTCACCTGATACCAAGTCGTGGTGCAATGGTTTCCGAACTTACACTTGATGATGTAAAAGAAATTTACAAGATACGGATTGCCCTAGAAACTATGGCATTACGAACCGCCATCCCTCAATTAAAGCGGACTGATTTTGCAAAAATTGACCGCGTACTTGTCGATATTGACCATGCAGAGGATAAAACACGCTGGGCAGAACTTAACTGGGAATTCCATGAAGCGTTGTACCGCCCTGCCAATTTGCCCCGCCTGTTACAGATTACCTGCAACCTTCATAACAATGTTGCGCGTTATTTACTGCAAAACTATTTGAATGAAAATCATCTTGCGGAGTCACAACGCCAGCATCGCGCCATTGTTGATGCCTGCAAGCAAGGTGATGAAAACACAGCTATATCTCTACTAGAAGCACATCTTGACGATCCGGTCAGTGTGTTCTCAAAAATACTACAAGATGACTAAACGCTATTCGCAAGACTATCTATTTGGAGTAACCTGATGATTTTTGATCTTCCAGATTCAGACATTACCGTTGACGAGTTATTCGACATCGTACAACCTGAAGACATCATAGAAGATTATCGTATCGCATATCGTAGTCGACAAATGAGCCTTATTGGTCGGCATGAGGTCTTGAGTGGACGGGCGAAATTTGGCATTTTTGGCGATGGTAAAGAGATCCCACAACTCGCCCTTGCCCGTGCCTTCCAGAAAGGTGACTTTAGAAGCGGTTACTATCGTGACCAAACACTGATGCTGGCATTGGGTGAGATTACCGTCCAATCATTCTTCGCCCAACTGTATGCTCACATGGATCTCAATGTAGAACCAGCATCCGGCGGACGCATGATGAACGCCCACTTTGCTACGCGTAGTTTGAATGATGATGGCACCTGGAAAGACTTGACACAACAGTACAATACGTCCGCAGACGTATCTCCAACTGCCGCACAAATGCCACGTTTGGTCGGATTAGCCTACGCATCCCGTATCTATCGTGAAATCGAAGAACTTAAACAATTTACCAAATTCTCCCATGATGGCAACGAAATCGCCTTCGGTACAATCGGGAATGCGAGCACATCCGAGGGTATGTTCTGGGAAGCGATTAATGCCATTGGCGTGCTGAAATCTCCAGCAATTATTAGTATCTGGGATGATGAGTACGGCATTTCTGTTACAAACGAACATCAAATGGTTAAAGGCAACCTAAGCGAATTGCTAAAAGGTTTTCAACGTGCAAACGGCAGTAATGATGGTTATGATGTGCATACTGTCCACGGATGGAACTACCCCAGATTACTCCGTACCTATCAACAAGCAAGCACAATTGCCCGGCAGTCACACATCCCATCAATCTTGCACGTGGTCGAAGTCACACAACCACAGGGACATTCCACTTCCGGCAGTCATGAACGTTACAAATCACCGGAACGCTTAGAATGGGAATCCCGGCACGATTGCCTCGTGAAAATGCGCGGGTGGATGCTCCGGCAAGGTATCATCACCAATGATGAAATTACCACAATTGAAAAAGAAGAAAATGCTTACGTGCGACGGGAACAAAAAGTCGCATGGAGAGCATTTGTTAAGCATATTGATATTGATCGCAAAAATGTTAAACATATGCTGACGGAAATTGCGACGCAATCAAAACATCAAAAGCGCATTATCCATATTATTGATAACATGACCAAACCCGTTTATCCTAAACGCCGTGACATTATGAGTGCTATCTTCGATACGCTTAAGCTGACCCGTGACGAAGTTATTCCTCAAAAACAAGAGCTGATCCAATGGCGTGATTATCACCGTGAATATTATCAAAAGCTATACAGCACACATTTGCACAGCAACACTAAAAAATCACCATTAAACGTGATAGAAATTGCGCCTGACTATGAACAACACAATGAAAAGGTCAATGGATTTGAGTTGCTGAACACCTACTTCGGCACGATGTTTGCACAAGACCCGCGCATTATTGCCTTTGGCGAGGATGTTGGTGGTCTTGGTGGGGTCAACCAATC
>DAOTXB010000134.1:0-5774 GCA_034435575.1 Anaerolineae bacterium | reverse complement strand
CCGGGGCGGGTGATGATGCGTTTGGTGCTTCGTGCCATGATTGCGTTCTCCTGTGTCCCTGTTTACTCTACAGCAGAACGGGGTGATTGTGTTTTTCGGTTGCGCGTTTGTGCGCTGTCCGACGGCGCTTGACTGCGTTGTGCCAGTAATTCGGCGAGTTGCATGACGCGCTCAAGCATCTGTGCAGGACTTTGTGTTTGCGGTTTTTTGCTCATGAGGTGACCTTCGTATGTCTGACGGCGAATTTGAGGTCACCGTAACACGCAGACATGTACGCCTATGCCGACGATTCCGGTTGAGGGCTGGAAAATTACGGTTGCGTCACAATGTCTCAGGTGTCTCAACCCTGAATCGTGTACTTGGCAATCGGTTTGAGTAGGGTGGGTGATTTCTTGAAAATCAGTAGAGCGTGTTGTCTCAGGTTGTGACGCTGTGCCACCTGAGACAGATGGGCTATATTTGTTCAAAAAGCATTTGGCGTTACTGCTGAGATTACTCAAAATACAATCACAATGAATAACAGCATTTATGGATCTAGTGCAATATCAAGTACTCCCTTAGGAACAGGAGGAGGAACATTTAATTACAATATGAATTGCATTGTAAATAATAACACAGATAGTACTCTAAATAATACCCAAGTTGGCGGATCTACGAACTCTCATATTGACGCAACGAACAATTTTTGGGGAGATAATGTTCCAGTACAAGACGATACAGGATCGTCTACGTTTTCTGTTAATCCCATTGCTACTGTCCCGTTTTCCCACTGTGAGGGTATCGGAGGACCACAAACTCCGGTGGAAATCTTGGCGGAATATGGAGTAATTGTAAGTGTTGACGGTATTCCAGCCTCATTTGCGACTGCTAATCCAAATATTTCTGGTTCAGCACAAGCATGGGGAAATGGAGAATTAGACGAAATCGTAGAAGGTGTACGTAACACTGCACAAGCATTTTACATGTTAAGAAATGAAGGACAAATAGGAACTGAAGCAGAACATGCCGCTCTATTCAGAACAGTTATGGGAGATTTCGCAATAATACGTGTTCAGAGTGGTTTTGATATTGACGACACTAACCCCAACAACACTTGCGATGGCGCAGTAGATATCGGTTGTACCGATAATTTCTCAGGCTTCATCGCTTTCTATGGTAATCTACCTCAAGGTGTTAATCAGTATGTAATGGTTCATGAACTAGGGCATCGTTTCAACGCACGCAGTGATGGTGGAAACGGAAGAACACCAGACTCTCTTTACGGTCGGATGGAAAATGCAAATCAAGTATATGATCAACGTGGCTCAGGGCAAGTTCTGTTTGGTTTGACTCGTTCATTCGCATTAGATCCCAACACAGAGTTACCAGTTACACGACAGATAGCACCAGAGATTTTAATCGAACTAAATGGACGATATTACGTAAATGAGTGGTTCAGGCGAGATAGAGGATGGGGTTCAGGTCCAGCATCAGTCTATGATGATTATGGAAATCTTACACAACTGAACCTAAGTGCATTTCAACAAAATAGTTTTACAGTTGCTTCTTATACTCAACCCTTAGGTTCATCAGCAAGAATAACTGAAATTGATGAGGCTGCCGCTGATATGTTCCTAAATTGGGTAGATTATCAACTGAATCACTTCCAACGTGTACAAGAAGATATTATTGAAGGTGGATTTAGAAATATGGATTGGGACGGAAGTAGAGGTTGTATTAATGGTTGTTTCAATGGCTCTAACCCAGATGATCCAGATTATGTTTCAAATAATGGCAACCCTTTATACGATGCTGTTGGCGAACCTAAAATTTAAGCAATAAGTCGCCCAAAGCGTGTAATCCGTGTCTGAGATCGTGGTATATCGTCAATCCAATTAAGCACCCGTGTGACATTCATCGCTGTCGCAGTCAAGATAAACTGCAACTGTGTTTTGTCCTGCCCCCTGTAACGACTTCGTCGGGATCTGAGCGCAAAAACCCCTTGAGAAATAGTACCTTCAACCCCCGCTCGCGTGCCGTACTGCTTGCGCCATACGTCAGTGTGTTGATCTTGTTTGCGTTTTTGGACAACCTTGAAGACCCCCTCTTCGTGGAATGAGAGGGTTCGTCGTGTATGTTTGGTACAGAGATCATGAACTGGACAGGGTTCACACTCGACACGCTTGAACTTGACACGAGTGAGTTGGTGGTCTCTACGGTGGTCACGCATCGTCCAGGGATTACTGGTATGTCCCTGCGGGCAAGTGACAGTGCGGTTTTTCCAATCAATTGTAAATGCCGACATATCATACCCGGTAGCATGTTGCCAGACCTGCTTTTCCACCACCGGTCCAAATAACTCAACATTGTAATCATTTTTGCTATCATATAATAATAGCGCTGAGGTATAGCCCCTATCTACCAGATGGACATCAGGCAACAGATCACGCGCTTTTAAGGTATCGTGGATTGGTGTGACGGCGTCGACATCCTGTTCGGTAGCATTAACCACGTCAATATTCGTGATCAGGTGAGGTGCATTATCGTTACAGGTCTCGGTAACATGCACCTTATAACCGATCCATTCACGCGATCGTTTGCGACTAAAACGCGCCTCGATGTCAAAAGGGGATTGGATGAGCCTGGCGGCAGGCGGCATCTCCTTTCGCTCACGCCAGCGCAACGTATCATTGACCACCACATATTGTTGGATCCAGACCTGTCGCAATATCTCAACTGCGTCTAAATTACGTAAGTATGAGGGGGCATCTACACCAAAATAAATGGCATTCATTAACGCTATGCCATCATGCCCAATTTGCAGCGCTAACGCATCACGCTCAGCACGCTTCTGAGGCAAAATAAATTCGCTTAGGGGACGACTGTAGCGTGAAAACCATGCCAATGGCACTTGATCTTGTAGCCATTGCGGGGATACTGTCGCGATTGCATCAAGCGCTTGCTGAAGGGTTCTTCCAACTAACTCCAATCGGTTCAGATCACGAACGCTAGCGACCACATGGGTCGAATCCGTGCGCTGTTTACCGCCGTTACTTAACAGCCCTGCTTCGCGGAACTGATCCAGTAGGGTGTTAAGCAAGTTTTCTCCGGCATCATGGACCAATAACCGTTGCCGAAACTCGCTCAATACCGAGAAGTCGAAGCCCTCGTCGGTGAGGTCTAAACTGAGGGCATATTTCCAGTCGATGCGCGAACGCACTGCATCGGCTGCCTGACGATCGGTGAGGTTTTCAGCAAATTGCATGACGCTGACAAGCGCCAATCGCCACGGTGCATAAGCAGGTTGACCATCGGCAGGATATAGGTCTACAAACTGGTCATCGGTGAAGAAGGTGCCGAGCAGATCACGCATTTGCATATAGACATTGCCTTTGCGAAAAGCAGCACGAGCAACTTGGGCAGTCATTTCGGGGATGGGTGGAATTGGTCGAGTTTGCAGGGACATCGGCACTCGCTTTCTGTTTTGGCGCACGGTGTCCCATTTTATCTTGGTAATTTAGGGGCATGCTATGTTACGGCATCATGATCCGAAGTTCTTGTACTCACGGCTGAGCGGATTGAGCACAGCGAAAACCAATACCCCCGCCACTTCTTGGGTCTACGGTTTCTCTTGCAACGTTATTCACGAAAAGTATATTTGAAGTGTAGGAACCGCCACGTACCACTCGATGTGTATCCAAGATCGATTGGCGAAATTGCGATTCTATTTCATTGCTATATGGCAATGGGCGATCTTCTACCCATTCACCTGCATTGCCCACTAGATCATAGACTCCAGCCCAACTAATATTTTCAGGGATAGTACCGACATCATAAGTAACTGTATCATCGGGAATACTAACAACGTATTCGGGTACAAACACATTACCCCATGGAAATATCGGAAGTTCGGGACCTCGAGCCGCCCACTCCCACTCATATTCTGTGGGAAGCCTCATACCACGACGAAGACAAAATTGTAATGCATTAAACCAAGTTACACCAACCTGTGGTTGCATAGGACTAGCATTCAATTCAGTATAGTTATCAGTGATGATAATTTCTGTACAGATCCCAAAATCTATACAACCTTCAAAAACCTCTGCATATTGTGCAATTGTTACTTCGTACCGATCAATGAGAAATGATGATACGTGTACTTGAGCAGTGTCAAATACACCTTGTTCATCTAAAATGTCAATGATCTGGTCATACTGTGAAGATGGAATATCTGGGTAGAGACCTTGTTCAAGCAACCTTCTAAATACATCACGTTCAATACCTATTTCAAATATATCGCCTGGTACATAAACCATCTCAAAACCGTTGACATCAATAACAACAGTACCAGGTAATGAGTTATCTTGACTTTCTACTGTCTGTATCAACAGCCCCGACATTAGTATGAAACCACAAAATATCAATGCTTTTCCCAGTAGTGATATTTGATAGTTGTTTTTCATAGGAAGCCTTTCCAGTATGAGGTAAGTTGTCTTGCACAAACTTACCTCTACATATATATGTTTAGGGATAGTCAGGATTTGGTGCAAATATTGCTGGATTAATCAAACCTGTTATCGATGTGAGGAACGAAATTCTTTCCCCCTCCTCCGCGGAGCCGGATGCGATTGGATGATCCAGCATTAGTCTTCGGATCGCTACTAACGTATAAGCACGTTTGAACTCACCAACCCATCTATTCGCACCAGACGTTGGATTCCAACCGATCAAGCCTGCGATTTCACCCAACGATTGTATATTTTGACCATCTAGTACAGCTGTCATAAACATATCAGCCCAGGTTTCTCGAGGTTCTTCATCGTTATTGGCTCTACCACCCAATCCTAGATTGGCTCCAACTGCCCCAGCTATAAAATTGCTAACATCGCCAGAATCTTGTTGCAAAACAGTGTAAAGAGGAAGTCCGTTGGATGACCGAATCCTGAGACCCGATAGCAAAAGACTTGGCGTGGTATTAAAGACTTTGTCAAAAAGGTGACCAAGTTCATGAACTACAGTATACATCTGAACTTCGCTACCGAGATAGACATTACGTCCTTGCGCTTCAATTGGGACTTGTCCTTGGAATGGCTGTAGGATTTCCCTTTGTCTATTAACAATTATTCCGTCTGATACGAGCTGTAAAGCAGAACCATTGCCAAATTTGGTACGTAGTGAATCTAAACTGATCCCTATCCTATTAAAATATGCAGCAACATGAAGCAAGGCACTTGCGGTTCGCACCAAAGATAGCTTAGCGGGAGCACCACCAACACCTACAAGTGTTTGAGTCACAGTGCAATCTGTGATTCCTTCAGGGATAGTCGGCGAATATCCAACTATGGCGAAGCCGAAGTTGTTTTGAACGTAGCTCTTAAGCTGGCCGAAGTTCACAATCCCATCTTCGACTGTCCCCGAAATGTCTGGCACATCGACATTTTGTGCCCTCTGGAAAGCAGTATCCAATTGTACACAGGCAGAAGGCAAATCAGACCAAGTTTCTCCTTCAGCATCACAACTGAACAAGCCACTTGAGTCTACTCTGTTCGGTGTATTCCCCTCAACCCAAGAGTAACCATTCAAACTCATCGGGCGATTGCTGATGCCCTCGAACGGATCAAGGCTGGGGAAGATACCCATGCTCGGATCATAATACCGTGCGCGGAGATAAAGCAAGTCGTTGTCGTCCGTTTGTTCGCCCGTAAAGCCGAAGCCTGCGTCGAAACTGCCATTGGTGGCAAACGGTTGCCCAAAGGGTCCGTAGTGCTGGTTGGCGGAGATTGCGCCTGCGGTTG
>DAOTXB010000133.1:0-1507 GCA_034435575.1 Anaerolineae bacterium | reverse complement strand
GTATCATTTTCCGCCGCGACTGTGATCACGGTCTTTTCGATCCCGTCGATATAATCTCGCGCCTTTTGGGTGAGTGCGCGCATTGCATCGGGAGTCATCGGGTCATAGTGCGCCATGAAGACTTGTTGCACGTCCAACTCATCTAACAAACGATCAATTTTTTCAGTGGTGGCACGATACCCGCTGACGGTTAGATGCCCGTGAACTAATCCCCAATCCAGCCCGGTAATCGCATCGGCAAGAATTAATGTTTGCGTTGATTCTTCAAACCATCCGAGTTCCGCTAACATATGACCAGAGAAACTGTATGCGGTCAATTTTACCCCACCGCCGAGGTCGAAAGCCGAACCTTCGTCAATGTACACATCAATCTTATGCTCTGCGTCTAATGGGTCAAGTGCTTCTGAGCGTAATTCCGGTGTGTCGGGGAAGATCTCAGGAAATGGACGGGCAAATTCTTGAAAATGTGCCTCAAAATCACTATGCCAGTGGGCGTAATGTGCAGGTGCGGCGATCATACACCCCGTTTTGTTTTTAATCGAGGCGTTACACCCGATATGGTCATGATGTGAGTGAGTGTTGAGGATAAACTTTAGGTCATCATCGCTCACTTCTGCCGATTTCATCGTCTCTACCAGGGCATCGAACATCGGCGCGATCCCGCTATCAATCCAGACGGCATAATCTGCCCCTTTGACGAGAAATACATAAAGTGGTATCTCTTCTGTAAGCATCAATTTTGCATGGTAAAACGGGTGTTTAATACTCATAATTTTGATCCTTATACTAAATGTATTGGAAGTCCATCAATTCTTTAGATTTACATTCTATCTATTGTTTTTACATGACCCCGAATTTTTCAAAGGCTTCGACGGTACTCATGCCGTCTTCAATCGCTTTACGCACCAGATTCTCGGTACGATTTTTCTCTACGGCTTTGCGGATCGCTTCTTCTTCCGCATCCTGTGGAATAATCAACACACCGTCGAGGTCTGCGAACACAATATCACCGGGCATCACTTTAATGTCACCAATTTCGACGGGCACACGAAAATCAACAACCTTCCCGCGTGCGCCTGCATCCTGTGCATAGCGCCCATGTGAAAATGTAGGGAAGTTTAGCCGTAGAATGCCGTTAGTATCTCGCGAATAGCCATCAATCACCGCGCCCGCCGCTTTGAGGTGAATCGCCCGTGTGGACATCAATTCGCCCCACATGGCATAACGTGGAGAACCACCGGTTGCAACATAGACTTCATGCGGTTGCAGGTCATCCAATGCACGAAAGGTCAACCCGAATGGTGTACTGCTTAGATCAGTTTGACCGTCGTTGACCGCGCCAAAATAATCAGCATTCAATACTGGCATGGCGCGTCCGGCAATCACCATATCATCACGTAGGGGCGTAAATTTTGGCGGTAAAAATTGATGCGTATAGCCCATCGCATCCAGCACATCGCCGACAACCGCGGTGAATAGCTCGTTCTTCATGAGTGCAAATAATTCG
>DAOTXB010000132.1:0-4487 GCA_034435575.1 Anaerolineae bacterium | reverse complement strand
CTGAAACTTAGTAACAAGGCTTCAAACTCATCACGTTGAAATATATGTGACTGTGGTTTTGTATCTGTGCGAACATGATAAGTATGAAATTCAACCGAATCATTTTGCGGAATAAAATGTGACCCTATATCAGAATACGTTCCGTTACCGTTACTTTCTAATGCGAAGTAACCTGTAGTTCCCTGTTGCCATTCTTGACCATATCCAGAATACAAACATCCAGTATCGTAGTCGCGCACCGAAGCAACTGTTTCTAACGCAGGAGGAAAACGCATAATTGCCAAGTATTCCCCTGCTTGTCCTTTGAAATATTGGCTCACCTGCAATATTGCACTATACCCTCGATCATCGACCTCCAACACGGTTGCTTCAACAATCAGTTCTTGGCGAGCAAGTTGATTAATAATAAAAGCGGGTGTACCACCTCCACAGCCATTAATATTGGATGGGTGAGCGCATAACAATATCAGCAAAATACTCAGCACTATAAAACGCATGTTTGTCTCCACTTTTGTAGTGATTCTACCATTAATGCGTAGACAAAACAGAACGGTTAGCCAACGTAATTAGTGATTAAGTTTACTGAGTCGCAAAAGGTATTTAAATTTCCCCTACTCTGGTGCGATCTGGTCAGGATTGACGAAAAAGAGCACGTTACCACAACGTTCGCAGGTACGCGCCCTGATAGGATGCCCCATGTTACCACCATCTTGACGCGGGATTTTTAGCCCCAGCCAACCACCCATTGCGCTGGGTTGCCCCCAGACAAAGTTTTTCCCTCCACACACGGGGCACGAATAATTATCTGCCGGATGTACTTGCGGGCGATTCTTTTGGGTTTTTCGATCATCGCGTACCTCTGTGACTACTCCCCCAAAATTTACGCATAGTGATCCAGGTAAGCAAGACTCACCTACTCAGTCAACGTCGCAGCCAACGATGGCAGAAGCGCACCGGTTAAGAACGCTTTTATCTCAGCAGATCCGGTAACGTGTAGTTGTAATGTCTCAGCGGCGGGTTCAATACGTAATTGGAAACATAAGAATGGACAACAGCGTCGCTCACCATCTACGAATTCGGCGGCGAGTGTTAGTGTAGAAATGGGAAAGTCGATCCGGTAGCCCTCAGTAAGCGCATGTAAAGATTGCGCCTGTGTCATTAACTGAGCGCCGATAGTCTGATGATGCGTTTTATCAGCAAGTGCGTCTAAGTCACACGCAATTGGAAGTTCATGCTTGCTCATACAATAATACCTCGCTTACACTCGTAATCAGAGTAGACAGCATACAACTTCAAGCTGACTTGAAGTCAAGGAGAAACTGCATGCGAATTGGCGAAGTCGCAAAACAGGCGAAGATTTCTGCCTCTGCCTTACGTTATTACGAAGAAATCGGGCTTATTCCCCCACCCGTGCGTGTGAATGGTCAGCGCCAATATGATGACACAATCTTTGACCGCCTGAAACATATTCGCCTTGCACAAAGCGTAGGGTTCAGCTTAGATGAGATTTATCATTTACTACACGATGACACCACCCATCAGACACTATCAGCAAGATGGAAACCGCTTGTCGTGCACAAAATACACGACATCCAAACAAAGATCCAGCATTTGCACACAAATTTGCAGATTCTGGCGCGTGGTTTGGACTGCTCATGCACCTCATTTCAAGATTGTCAGATGGGCTTGGGATAAAGCAATTGCAGATACACACAATCTAGCAGGAAAAACGTCGTCAGCTTGGCCTGTAAACAAAATCCCTCTCGCAGTGAGAGGGACAATTCAGAGCAATTATTCCGGTGCGACCAGGTTAGGATTGACGAAAAGAGCACATTGCCACACCGTTCGCAGGTACGCGCCCTGACACGAATAATTATCTACTGATGTATTTGTGAGCGATTCTTTTTGGTTTTTCGATCATCGGGAGCCCTAATCTATTGTCATGTTCAGATCAATATTGGTTGAGATGCAGTATAATCAAACTATAGTGTGATAGCGTGGGAATGCAACATGACGATTACGGAAATTCTTGCACAGGCGAAGCTACTTAGCGCAGAGGAACGCAGAGAATTAGCAACCCTGTTGTTTAATTTGCCTGATAATATCGATCAACACCCTAAACACCTCTCTGACTTGCGCGGTGTAGGTAAAGATTTATGGGCAGGGATTGATGCACAGGACTATGTTAATCGAATTCGTGATGAATGGGATTAATCAACGGTGAAAATAAGCGAGAGCTTATCAACGATCAAACGCTTATATTTGGACACAGCACCACTCATTTACTGTTCTTAATTAAGGTAGTAGCGTCAAATAGTCACAGTGCTTTGGGCGGAAAACACTAAAATCACGCCGATCAAATGTCGCAACTTTGGTTATTTGCAAGCGTTCCGTCATCGCCATAATACAACAATCAACTAGATCAAACTTATTGTCCGAATAGGTTTTTGAAATCTCATATGCTCTAGTCAGGTCTACGCGTTCTAGCGGTGCTGGCTGTATCTCTGCTTGAACAAGGCTAGCCAAGAATTGTTGCATCCCCGAATAGCCAAGATCACGTAGAAACAGATAGCCAACTTCCGGCAGAATCACATCAGGAATAACCGTAATCTCGTCGCTGGCTTCTGCGAAATCCATCGCCCGTCGATGTAGAGAGTCTTTAGTGTTGTACAACGCATACACAAAGCTACTATCAGTCAGTATCGTCATGATCTATACGTTTTTTTAAAGCGTCCGCATATTCACGATGAAGTATCTCTCGACTATCAAGTGCCGTATTCACTGTTTCCGATGATGACAAATTTGCCTCGCGTGCCTGTTTAGCGAGAGCCGCTAATGTGCCACCAGAGGGTGGCGTGTAACGATCTAAAAGTAGCAAAATTAGATCATCAACACTGACACCGCTCTGTATGGCGAGTTCATTTAATCGTTGTGCAACGCGATTATTGAGTTCCATTTGCATAATGCTTTACACCCATAATAAAAATTACTGACTACACCCAATTATACCCCACTCACTCCCCTAAAATTTGCGCGGAGCGGTCAAGATTGCCGACGCTGTAATATTTCGCGTCGGGGTGATGCGCGAAGATCGCCGCCGTCGATTGTTCCGGCACCAGTTGATAGCTCTCCGGCGTGAGAGTCAGCCCGATATCTGATGTTTGTGGGAGCAGATCAAACACAATTTGATGCTGTTCCAGTTCAGGACAGGCGGGATAGCCCCAACTGTAGCGTTTACCCTGCGCTTCGCCCAGATTAAGCTCTTTGCGGATATGTTGCGTCATGTAGTTTGCCGTTGCTTCGGCGGCTTGTACCGCTAACCCATGAAAATAGTAGGCTTCGCTGTAATTATCGGCATCTTGCAATTTATCGAACGCTTGTGATGCCACTTCGCCGACGGTGACCACCTGCAACGCCACCACATCAATCTGACCGCTATCGACAGGGGCGTAATAATCGCTGATGCACAAATATTCTCCCCCCGGTTGGCGCGGGAAATTGAAGCGTTTGATCTCGTTTCGCGCTTCTGGATTTTTCGGATCATATACGATGAGGTCGTCGCCATCGCTCTGTACAGGGAAGTAACCATAAACCGCCTGTGGAAGCAATGATTTATCGCGTAGGGCTTGCTTGCTCATCTGCTCCAGACGTGCTTCAAACTCGGCTTCGAGGGTCGTCCATGCCTCCCCGCGTGTGTTCTTCGCGCCCCATGACAGACGATAAAGTTCCGGCTTATGCAGATGTTGGAGTACGATCTCCAACGGCATGTAATCGATCAACTTTGTGCCCCAGAACGGTGGGTTTGGCAGGGTCGGTGCAGGTTTGACCGTTTTGCGTCCGTCGCCTTTATTGACGCGTTTACGGCGGGCGGGTTTGTTGAGTTCTGCCAGTGCTTCGTCGATCACTTCTTCCACAAATGTGTTGCGCTCATCAGGATCAACCAGCTTATCCATTACCGCCAAGCCCTCGAAGGCATCGGTACAATAAAACACACCGGGCAAGTAGGGTTCACCGCTATCGTCCAGCATCAAAATACGCCGCCCGAAGCGTCGATTGATCGCCGCGCCACCGACCAGTACCGGATATTCCAGCCCGCGCCGTGATAGTTCGTTAATGATGAGGGGCATCTGCTTCGATGTGCTGACCAGCAATGCCGATAACCCAATCGCGTCGGCGTTGTATTCAATCGCTTTTTCGATGATCGTATTGGCGGGCACTTGCTTACCGAGGTCATGCACGGTGTAACCGTTGTTGGTCAAGATGGTTTTGACGAGGTTCTTGCCAATGTCGTGTACATCACCGTAGACCGTCGCCAGCACAACCGTGCCTTTGGTCGAGCCTTCCACTTTTTCCATGAATTGCTCTAAATAGGCGACGGATTTCTTCATCGCTTCGGCAGATTGCAACACAAACGGCAGAATCAGCTCACCCGCACCGAACTTATCGCCGACCTCTTTCATGGCGGGGAGCAACACATTGTTCAACAC
>DAOTXB010000131.1:0-7602 GCA_034435575.1 Anaerolineae bacterium | reverse complement strand
AAATAAAGATCGTAGCAATACCATATCCGATCACACCGAGCGATGCTACAGTGACGAGCAATCGTTGCGATGTCAGGACAAATGCTACACCCAGCAAAATCACCAATGAGACCACGACTTCGTAAAACCGCACATCACTAATTTCTACGGATGCGGGGAAATCTACCCGATTGATGATGATAATCGCTAATGACCCGAACATGGCAACCACAACCGTCATGACATAATAACGAAGACGACCACTCTGGAATACACTTGTGAGGCGTTTAGCGTTAACGGGCAACGTCTTAATAAATTGGACAAATATTTTATCGGGTCCCATCCGCTCACCCGGATCAAACATATCTAGATAGGGGCGTAGCGCTTTGCGTTGCCAGAAGACAAGCACACCACCCGCAACCGTGATGATACTCAAAATCAGCATCGGCGTAATCCCGTGCCACAATTTGAGCTTCAGGGTAATTTCACCACCATAAACAACCGCTGATGAGGGCACAATCAAATATTCAGAGGGGATGTTGGGCAATACACCCAGAATCAGACCGAGCATACCCAGAACCACCGGACCTAACCACAGCGCAATCGGCGCACGGTGTGGATGTTTTGGCGTTTCTTTCAATGTGCCACTAAAGGGCAATATCGTGACCATGCAAGCAACGGCAATCGTCGCCAAATTTGCAATGAACGCGAATGCTGTCAGGATTGCAGGTGTTAATGCCAGCACAAAGGGCACATCAAACTCATATTCCATCGTGGCTTCATAGATCAGTTCTTTACCAATAAAGCCGAGGAATGGTGGAATACCGGACATCGACAATGCCGCCAGAATAGCACCACCGCCGACGAAGGGCATCACGCGCAATAAACCACCCAATTTATCCACATCACGCGTGCCTGTTTCGTGGTCAATCGCCCCGGCGACCATAAACAGCGTCCCTTTATAGAGCGAGTGTACCAGCAAGAACAGCATCGCTGATTCTAGCGCGACCTTTGTACCCCACCCTAACAACATGAATAACATGCCGAGTGAACTTACTGTTGAGTACGCTAGAATTTTCTTCAAGTCATTTTGCTTGAGCGAGAGATACCCACCCATAAGCATAGTGATGACACCGACACTTGTGATAATCAATGTCCACTCATCTGTATTTGAAAGGGATGGACTCAACCGTGCTAGCAAGTACACACCTGCTTTGACCATTGTCGCGCTATGCAAATATGCACTCACCGGCGTTGGTGCCGCCATCGCCCCCGGCAACCAGTAATGAAATGGGAATTGTGCCGATTTCGTGAATGCACCGACCCCAACCAGAAGCAAAATTGGCAGGTATAGGTCACTGCCAGTAATGACATCTGCCTGTGCCGCTAATTCTGAGATTTGCCATGTCCCGCTGACAATGCCCAGCAAAATGAATCCGGCTAACATCGCCAATCCACCCGCTCCGGTGGTAACCAGCGCCTTTAAGGCGGAATCACGCGAATCGGTGTAATTGTGCTTATAGCCGATTAACAAATACGACGTAATACTGGTAAGTTCCCAGAATACGAAGAGCGTCAGCAAGTTATCGGACAGCACCAGACCGACCATCGCAGACATAAATGCCAGCAGATAGCCATAGAAACGCCCGATCATGGGATCGCCTTTGAGGTAGCCATACCCATAGATGACGATCAATGTGCCAATCCCGGTGATGATAAGTACCATCAGTGAACTGAGACCGTCCAACATAAAATCAAGTTGAACGTTGAGGCTGGGCACCCATTCTGTTGACTCCGTAACAAAATCACCATTGGTGATGTCGCTGACCAAAGTCAGAAAATATAAGAACATGCTCGCAGGGACAAGTGCAAGTACCCACCCCGTGAGATTGCCCAATATGCGATAAATAAATGGCGCTAGGATCGCCGCGAGAAATCCCGCCAATACAATGAGTAGCATCTACTCCCCTATGGTTACTCCAAAGCGTGTCGGATGAGGCTGTACAGAACATTACAATAGCACAAGATAGCATATTCCATAGCAGAGTTCAATGAGGGGATTATTGTAAATTCGGGCACACCATTTGCACAGGTATGCCCGAAGTAGTCTTATTGAGGGACGTAACGCGTTAGATCAAACGCAAATTATCGTTGCACCGCGCTTACAATGCCGATGGCACAACCCACATAATCCAGATCTAACTGTACGTAATTTAAGCGGAAACTTCTACGCCATTCCAGAAAGCCACATGATCTTTGATCTGGCTGGCGGCGGATTTAGGTTCAGGATAAGACCATGCCGCGCCGGGGTTGGTTTCACCATCAACAACCACGTCATAATAGGATGCTGTACCCTTCCACGGGCAGACACTTGTCCGTGAATTTTCCGTAAAATACTCCTGCTTGATTGAGTCCGGTGGAAAGTAATGATTACCTTCTACCATTTCTGTCTTATCACTCTCCGCGATGACAACACCGTTCCATACTGCCTTAGCCATATCATAATCTCCTATTCTCTTGTCAGCTATTCGACAGCATAGCGTTTATAATCCTTACGAAGTTACGACGATCGTGCAGAGGTTGGCAACCGTTTTGACTGCGACGTATTGGCTTCCATTCACGCGCTTTAATTGACGTGTGTAACCACTGTGCGTACAATGCATTCTGTACTCACCTGTTATTAGGACTATTATGAAAACACGCGGAGAACACGAAGCCGCTTTTAGTCAAGCTGTTATAAAATTTGAGAAAGAATTCCTGGGACGTGGTCCTGAAGATGTACGCACCTATTTTATTGAGGATATGGTGCTCATGCGTGTTCGTGGAGTGTTAACGCCCGCAGAGGTGAAACTATCAGAGACTGATGAAGGTCGTATGCTCGTCAAAGATGCGCGTACACGCTTATTTGAAATTTCCTTACCCTTCATTGAGGATATGGTGCACGATATTTTGGGGTGCGACGTGATTAGCATGCACACGGACATCAGCACACGCACCGGAGAACGTGTCATTTTATTGACCGTTAACGAAAACCTTGATAAACGCTTTAGCTAATCAATCTCTCATTATTATCCCCCAATTATTAGGGGGCATTTTCCCCGTATGATAACGTAAAATAAGATTGATTCTGTAATCTCATATTCTATAAAATGACAGCAAACTAGGCAAAACACAGTCTGAGTTGTTATGATTTGTCGAAAGATAAATGATGATTACTGAGCGGGTGGGTTGCAAAGTGGGCTGGTACTTTCGCAAACGAATCGGAGATAGACTTTCGGTTTGAGCGAAATTGCCAGCCTTTTTAATTTACTGATTAACCGCTATTAAAGAGGTTGATTAGTCATACATCACATAATAATTTGACCGGCAGAGGGTCAAAATGATCATATTCGGAGACAAGGATAATTATGGACGCGTTCAGCAATGAACAAAGCACAGCGGTAGGGACTGGCACAAAATCAGCGCAAACGGTCTGGCATACCATGACAAGGCAACAGACCGCAGAAAAACTAAGTGTGACTGTTGACAACGGTTTAGCTGATACAGACGTAAACACCCGTTTGGAAAAGTACGGGGCTAATGAGCTAGAAGAAGGTGACCATCGCAGTATATGGATCGCTCTACGCGAACAAATGCTTGACCCGCTTGTTTTGCTTTTGCTTTTCGCCGCGCTAATCTCCGCATTTTTAGGCAAAGCGGATAACGTTGTTGCGATTATGTCCATCGTTTTACTCAATGCCGCGCTCGGTGTTTTTCAAGAATATCGCTCAGAGCAGGCGATGGCGGCTTTACGGCAGATGGCGGCACCGATTGTCCGTGTCCGTCGGAATGGTGCAGTCACAGAAGTGCCCTCACAACAACTCGTCCCTGGCGACATTGTTTTACTGGAAGCCGGTAGTGTAATCCCCGCTGATGCCCGCGTTGCAGAAGCCTTCAATTTACGTGTACAAGAAGCCTCACTCACCGGGGAATCCTTACCTGTTGATAAAATGACACAAGCCCTTGACCGTGAAGATATACCCATCGGAGATCGCCGTAGTATGGTCTATATGGGTACCTCAGTTGTATATGGACGTGGTGAAGTCATGGTAACGGGCACGGGTATGGAGACTGAACTCGGTCATATCGCCCGCTTAATCCAAAGCGTTGATAGTGACATGACCCCGCTCCAAAAACGCATGGCAGAACTCGGTAAAGTCATGCTCGGCGCGGCAGTAGTGATTATGGCTGTTTCATTTTTCATCGGGCTACTAAATGGTGACCCATTAAGTGAGATTGCGCTAACATCAGTCGCGATTGCCGTTGCGGTTGTGCCAGAAGGTCTTCCGGCTGTGGTCACCATCTCTCTCGCATTGGGAACACAGCGTATGTTGCGTCGTAAGGCGCTTGTGCGTAAATTGCCCGCTGTCGAAACATTAGGTTCCGTCACCGTTATCGCGTCCGACAAAACCGGCACGCTCACCGAAAATCGTATGACCGTTACCACATTGAGCGCCAGTGGTCAGGTTATTCAACTTAACGAAAACCAGAAAGTCGACCCCAATAATACCGCCCATAACTTATTGCTTCTAGCGGGCACACTCGCGAGTGATGCCACAATTAATACTGACGGCACTGTGATGGGCGACCCCACAGAAGGTGCGATCATCACCGCCGCCCACAACGCAGGCATCGAGAAATCAACCGTGAACGAACACTTACCCCGTACCGCAGAAGCCCCCTTCTCCTCTGAACGTAAGCGTATGACCACCGTACATCATGTGGACTTCAATAGCCTTAATGGTGAGGGATCCCTGATGAACCAGATCAATATTCATGAGGAGCAGGATGTCGCCTTCACGAAAGGTGCGCCCGACGGTTTATTGGGAATATGCTCTCACATTTGGGATAATGGTCAGATTCAACCGATGACTCCTGAACGCCGCGCCGAGGTCAACGCCGAAAATGATCGTTTAGCGGGTGAAGGCTTGCGGGTATTGGGTGTATCTTATCGCACCATGGATGAGACACCCGATGGTGACATTGAAAACCTAGAAGAGAACATGGTGTTCGTTGGGTTAATCGGCATGATTGATCCACCACGCGAAGAAGTAAAACAGGCAGTTGCAACCTGTCGCCGTGCAGGTATCCGCCCGGTGATGATTACGGGCGATCATCCCATGACGGCAAAGGCGATTGCGATTGAGCTAGACATCACCACACCGGATGCACAGGTGTTGACGGGGCAAGAACTCGCCCGCATGGATGATTCTGATTTGGAAGAAGCCGTCGAGAAAGTTTCTGTTTATGCGCGCGTTTCTCCTGAGGACAAACTCAAAATTGTCCGTGCGTTACAGCGTAACGGGCATATCGCGGCGATGACTGGCGACGGTGTGAATGATGCACCCGCCCTGCGTCAGGCAGATATTGGCGTGGCGATGGGCATTACCGGCACGGATGTTAGTAAAGAAGCATCCGACATGGTGATTATCGACGATAACTTCGCCACAATCGTCAGTGCGGCGGAAGAAGGGCGTACAATTTATGACAACGTGCGCCGATTTATCAAATATCTGCTGGCGAGCAACACCGGCGAACTCTTCGTATTGCTGGCAAGTCAATTGATCGTGGGAATGACAATGCCATTGACCACGTTACAAATTTTGTGGATGAACCTGATTACCGACGGGATTCCTGCGCTGGCATTGGGTGTGGAAAAACCGGAAAAGAACGCCATGACCCGCCCGCCCTATGAACCGAATGAAAGTGTGTTCGGGCGTGGGATGGGACGACATATCATGATTGTTGGTGCTTTACTCGGTGTTACTGCTCTTAGCTTCGGTTATTGGGCATGGTCAACGGATGTGACCGCCGCCAATGGTGCGCCCGCCTGGAACACGATGGTCTTCATGATGTTGACTATGGCGCAAATGGGTCATGCTCTCGGTGTGCGCTCACATACAGAGTCGCTATTTCGAATGAACCTGTTCGGTAATCCAATTTTACTTGGCGCAGTAGTGACCACCTTGATCTTACAATTAATCGCCATTTATGCACCTTTCTTCAACGACATCTTCAACACCAACCCGCTTACGCTTGGTCAACTCGTGCTCTGCTTAGCGCTGAGTACCGTTGTATTCTGGGGCGTGGAACTGGAGAAACTGCTTATCCGTCGTGGTGTGTTGAAGTAACGGATGCTATTGACACCGCGTCTGTACTATTGTTATCCAACTGAATCTCACGAGGGAGGCTATGACATCCGTTATAATGCTCCCTTGTGTTTATGTTTGTCAACTTACTTAACAACCTACAAATACAGGAAACGTCTATGTTTGAATCGCTTGAACCAACCGCCATCGCATTTGGCACGTTTGTGCTGGTTGCGCTGGCATCTCGATGGATCGGGCAGTTCTTCTCCCGTTATGGACTGCCATACATCACTGGGTATTTGCTTGCAGGCATGGTCGCCGGACCGTTCATTCTAGGTATGATGTCTGCGGACGACCCCGCCCGTCTACGGTTCATTGATGAACTTTCACTGGCTGTGATCGCGTTTATCGCAGGTAGTGAACTTTACCTCAAAGAGTTGCGTAGCCGGATGCGCCCCATTCTGCTTAATACCGCCGGAATTGTTCTGGTGACTCCGATACTGATCGGTATCGCCATCTACATTGCAACGGATTTCATCTCTTTTACTGAAGGTATGGATCAAACCAGCCGGATTGCGGTTGCTGTGCTCGGCGCGACGATTCTACTCGCGCTTTCGCCTGCGTCTACGATCGCGGTTATTCAAGAAGTGCGCGCACGGGGCGATTTCACGCGTACCGTATTGAGTGTAACTGTCGTTATGGATGTGATAATCATCATCTTCTTCGCGATTACGGCGGCATTTGCGGCGGCGTTGCTTGATGATGCTGGTTTGAACGCATCGTTCATCATTGCACTGGCGATTGACCTTATCGTAGCGCTGGTGGGTGGTATTGCAGTCGGTAAACTGCTAGAAGGTGTGCTAGCCACTGGTTTACATCGCATGGTCAAAATCGCACTCGTCATGGCAATTGGTTTGGGCATCTTCGTCATATCATTCGAGCTGACGGCGCTGACCAAAGAGGCAGGTTTTGAGATTCACCTAGAACCGCTATTGATTTCGATGATCGCCGGTTTCTTCATCACCAATTACACTAACTATCGTGACCAATTCGACGAGATTCTGCATGATGTCTCCCCGATTGTATATGTCGCCTTCTTCACGCTGACGGGCGTGGCGCTTAAGCTCGATATCCTGCTGGCGACGATTGGTATTGCAACGGCATTGTTCCTTGTGCGTATGTTCAGCATCTTCCTCGGCTCATATGCTGGTGGTACGCTTGCCGGCGAACCCACCAAGTTCAAGCGTGTGGCGTGGATGGGCTTGATTACGCAGGCGGGGATTGCGCTGGGTCTGGCGCGTGAGGTCTCCGTAGAGTTTCCCGCGCTCGGTGATTCGTTCGCCACGCTCATCATCTCCGTGGTGGTGTTGAACGAGATCTTCGGACCCTTGTTCCTCAAATCAGCATTGCGGCGTGTTGGCGAAGCGCATGAGCCGGAAAGCACGGAACCCGATGGCCAACGCGATGCGGTCATCTTCGGCGTGGAGTCACTATC
>DAOTXB010000130.1:0-4650 GCA_034435575.1 Anaerolineae bacterium | reverse complement strand
TAGCGTTTGGCTATTTCCAAACACACTGCCTTGAGTTCTTGATCGACCTCATCGCTAAATACGACACGACGATATTTGGCTGGACATACGATATGATATAACAAAACAGATACGTTACGACTTTTTCGAATTAGCTTGCTCATACCTTACATTTTATCTGATGGATCGACTTCGGCAAATCCATCAGTTTCGTAGCAAGCTACGGGGAATTATACCCTCTTTTTGATTAAAGAAAATTCTGTTTCATGTCTTGAAAGTTTGCTCAGACGGTTCGGATTAGATTGTTGGAAAGAAATTCGCCACCTCCGAAAAGAGATTAACTATCTCAACTGACTGATTATCTACCTGCGCCGTTTTCCAAACATCTTCGCCAATGGCAGCTTTTAATCGATACAAATGGGGATTCAGTATATAGCGTACATCGACTTGTGAGCCTATCTTTCGCTCACGGTCAATTACCGCCGAAATGCGAACGCACAAATCCATATTCTGGGTCGCAAAAAAATAGACCGCCGCACTGCTGAGGCCGAGCCAATCAGTATAGGGCCGCTGTGCCTGTAAAGCGGCGTCCAGAGCATATTTTGCATGCACTTTTGCCAGCTCTAATTTATTCTGCGTCAAATAAACCACCGTCAATAAATTATGCAGTTCCACATCTCGATGTTTTTGCCTCATTTCGGCTATCACACCCAGGGCCTTTATCAATGTAACTCGCGCAGCCTCAAAATCTGTTGAGATATAATCGATGATAGCAGACATTTGTAACGCAAAAGATAAGCGAAAACGATCCCCTGTTTCCTCACATAGCTGAATACTTTCTGCCAGGTTCGCCTCAGCTTGCTCAAATTCTTCTTCAAGAATCATCTGATAGGCAATGGCGGCTAATCGTCTTGCGGTACCAGCCCGATCCCCAAGAGCACGTTTGAGTTGCAAGCTTTGCTCGTAACATTCACGGGCACGGGCCGTATTCCTTTGTTCGATATGGATAATACCTATATTGTAAAGCACCATTGAAATACCGCGTAAATCGCCAACTTGCTCATATGCGATCTTGCTGCGCTCAAGATAGTCCAGCGCTTGCTGGTACATTCGCAAGTTGTTGTAATAGTTGGAGACATTGTTGAGTGCCAACGCAAGCAGACGCTGATCCCCCAGTGTTTCGGCAATGGCTAGTGCCCGTTCCAGAAGCAGTTTCCGCTGTGTGAGGCCCAATTGATACGCCACACCAATCAAGCTGCGTATCAGCGTTTTTTGATCGTTGTGTTGTTCCGCCAGGGTGATAGCCCGCCACCCATCTTCCTGAGATGCATCAGTCATCCCTAGCCGGTACCGGTACCGGCACCGCCAGTTCAACGCCTGCGCTAACAGTGACCCTTCAACCTCAGCGTTGATGACCTGCGTCAAATATTGTTCTGCTTCATATGCTTGTGAACGCACCTCCCAAAAATCGACCATATCAAGGACAAATTGCGTGCCTGTTGCAATGTCCTGTCCGCTCAATGCCCAATCCATAACGGCGCGGATGTTCTCTTGTTCCGTTTCCAACGCTTTAAGCGCCTCAAGATATTGCCCGTCGAACATAGCTAAATGCCATTTTCTTGCATACGCCGCGAATACTTTGAGATGGTCGGCATGGGCTTCTTGTAGCAAACGCATTTCTGTCATTTTTTCATGGGCATATTGGCGCAGCAGGGGATGCATATCATAGCGGCGCTGGTAACCCGACATCAACAAAGAACGCTGCATCAATGTTTGCAGCATTCGTACCGAAGTGCTTGTTATCTGTTGGAACATCTGATGTGTAAACCCACCCCGAAACAGAGACGCCCACATAAAGGCTCTTTTTTCATCCCCACTGATTCGTTTCCAGGTTGGGTCAATGACAGCGTGAACGCTGCGTTGTCGTGCTGGTATATCCCCCAGATCCGCACTTAAAAAAGCGATACTCTGCGCGATTTCATCAGCAATGTCTTCTATACTCAGCACATCGACCCAGGTGGCCGCTAGCATCAACCCTAGCGGCATACCGCCCACAAATTGAATAATTCGCGCAACATGCGGCAAATCATCCTGGGTGATTTGGACATTGCCGTGCATCCTCTGTGCTGTTTCGATAAAAAGACGATCTGCATCTTCGACAACAGGTTGAAGGTAATAAACTGTCTCTAGGCGTAAGTTCAGTCGTTCCCGCGATGTTGCCACCAATTTGATGTGGGGAGCCGTCTCTAAAATATCACTAAGCAAATCTGCACCGGGCAGCACATGCTCCCAGTTATCGAAAATCATGAGCAATGTCTTCTGGCGGCAATAATCCAACAAGACATCATGAGGTTTTGCTGCTCCGGTTAAGGGTACATTCAGGCTTTCCAGCGCAACAAAGGCAATCTTCATCCGGTTTTTGTATAGTCGTCAGATCAACGAACACCGCGCCATGATCGAACATATTGGAAACGCGGTTGCCCAGTTCAAGCGCCAAGCGTGATTTACCCATTCCCCCTGTCCCAACCAACGAAATCAAGCGCACGTCAGGGTGGCTCACCAAATCGACCAATTCCGTCATCACATCATCCCGTCCGATGAAGGGACCATTTGTAACGGGTAATGCTGGCGGTTTGTATGCGGATTCTGGTTCTGGCTCATCTAGCAAGCCCATATTACGCGCCAGGGCAATCGCCTCTGTGCGACGGCTGGTTCCCACCTTGCTATAGATTTGCTTGTTATACCAGCGCACAGTC
The DNA here is from genome assembly GCA_034435575.1 of Anaerolineae bacterium. Classification (GTDB taxonomy): domain Bacteria; phylum Chloroflexota; class Anaerolineae; order Aggregatilineales; family Phototrophicaceae; genus JAVJSU01. The sequence goes on along the minus strand of DAOTXB010000130.1, from coordinate 1,915 downwards.
TCTTTCGTGATGAATAGTGCATCTGCAATAGCCTGGTTGCTCAACCCTTGAGCCATCAATTGCAAGATCTCAATTTCACGGGGTTTAAAATCATCCAATGGCGTAGGTTGTGGTTCTGTCATAGGCCAACTTGTACATATGGTGGTCGGTACTCTAAATTGTACGATTTAAAGTATTTTTTGCGAATTAGTTTGAAGACTACCTCTAGGGGGGGTGACAGCCCCCCACCTGTTCGCGTAGATTATAGACATCAAATAAGGACATATCAGGAGCTAAACAGCATGGCGATGACAAAGAGCTTTTCAACCGCAACTTCCGTATCAATCCCCATTCGCATCGAAGAACGCATTGTTCAAAAGGCTACCACGTCTGCTCCTGTTTATAATCGCATTCTGGTGATTTTGAGCGCCTGCACCAACAATGAGCATGTGCTACATCAAGTAGCAAAACTAGCCGAAAAGCATCATGCCAATATTGTGATGATTAGCGAAGATACGACTGGCAACGCCGCCTACATCGAACGTACTTGCCGCGCACTCATGGCTCAGAATATCCAGGCGCACGGCTATACCATCGGGACCGATATAAATCATATTCCTGCCTGGTTACTCAAAAACGAACAAGCAGATGTCGTGATCGTCGGACAACGACAAAGTGGTTGGCTCAGACGACTATTCGGCCAAAATATTGCCACATATATCCGTCACTGTACCGGTGCCGATGTCATTGAAGTAGGGATTTAGCTCGACTTTGCACATAAGCAAATGAGATAAATTGGGTTAGAGTGGGATCTGTTCGGGATACATGCAAAAAGGTCCCATCACTTACTCCCAAGCAATGTCCTCAACCTCCTGCTGTAAGTCATGTTGTGTCGCAGGCATGATGTCACCATTTTCAAGCCGTATGACCTGCACACGAACGCCCAACAAACCCACGTCGGACAGCGATCCATTCGGCGCGAGTCGGATTATTGCTTCGTGGATGCCCGTGAATCGTATCGTGTCGCGTTACACATGGAGGCATAAAAACGGACAAAAAGTTTATGGACTTTATGGGTAAAAAGAAAGATGTTTTTGTGGTTTTGGCGGTGAAAAATCTGCAGACGGTGTATAATCCGCGACCAAACATACCCCACAGCGTCGGGATTGGAGCTTGTTTGTATCGACTAGAGCTGTACCACTTGCGATACGGCACTGCTACACAACATCAGGAGATTACCAGCCGGTGACTTTCCCCATTATTTACTCTTTTAGTCCGGTCATCACAACACCTTGAATGAAATATTGTTGTAGCAATAAAAACACCGCGACAATGGGCAAAACTGCGAGTGGTACCCCCACGCTTAACATTCACAACCCCAAGAGCCTCTAACATCTTAATCGCCTCTCGAAGGCTATTGCGGCTGACACCAAACCGCTCCATTAAGTCAGTTTCTGAAGGCAGGCGTTGTCCAGGGATGAGTTCATCTGTTATAAGTGCTTGTTTGACGATTTCAATAATATCATCTGGAATTCCATTGCGTTTGACAGATTCCCTTCACTACCGTACAGAATTAAGCAAAGTTGGTGGTGGTACAGAAAATGCCACCGCAATAGGATCACCTCGTGTCAGTAGATTCTCCAGGAGTACGAGTACCAGCTGGAATAGGCTCAAAGCGCAGCGATCAGCACGATGGATGCGCCGCAGGATGGTATCCGCAGAAGCCTGTACGCCGAGATAAATCATCCAGATGTAAGTAAGCTAGATAGGCGGCAATCAGTAACCGTGCCACCCGCTGTGGGTGATGCAAATGGCTTTTATGGAGTTGAAAGCCACGACTCTTCTGGTCGGAGAAGAAGGTTTCGATGAGGAAACGTTGCTGGTAGAAAGCACAAGCTTCTTCAGCCAGTATCAGATTGGTAACCAGATAAAGTGG
>DAOTXB010000129.1:0-8510 GCA_034435575.1 Anaerolineae bacterium | reverse complement strand
GTGATGTGTAACGCGCCTTTGGTCAGCTTATAGACAAGGAACGAGTCAATCGTCCCGAACGCCAGCTTACCCGCTTCGGCTTTGGCGCGGGCACCCTCGACGTTATCCAGAATCCACGCGACTTTTGTGCCGGAAAAATAGGCATCGGTGACCAGACCGGTTTTCTCGACAATCGTCTTATCGAAGCCTTCGTCGCGCAGTTCATCACAAAACCGTGCCGTGCGTCGGTCTTGCCATACAATCGCGTTGTGGATCGGTTCGCCGGTTTCACGATCCCAGACAACGGTGGTTTCGCGTTGATTGGTGATGCCGATGGCGGCGATATTGGCGGCATCCTCGCCGATAACTTCCCGCGCCACGTTGCGCTGTGTCTCCCAAATTTCGTTGGGGTCGTGTTCTACCCAGCCCGGTTTGGGATAAATTTGCTTGAATTCCTGTTGTGCCACGCGGACGATCTGCCCGGCATGGTTGAATAAAATCGCCCGTGAGGAGGTCGTGCCTTGATCGAGGGACAAAATGTACTTCGCCATAAATCGCCTTTCAAAAGAACTTGTTGTGTAATTCAATACCACGAATGATATTAAATCGAATGCGGGGGAGATGCAAAGCAGAAAGGGAGAATAACCCCACCATTTCCATGTGAAAATGATGAGTGGTGCTAGGTGGTCACTCGAAGATTTGTGATGCACCGTTTAAAATAATTTGTGGAGTAATGCAAACGAGATAAAGTGACCATCACATGACAACCCAAGCTATCCCCAAACAGGGACACCCCCTGATACGCTTATTGCGCTATGCCCGTGACTATCGCGGACGGGTGCTCTTCGCCGCGTTTTTCAGTGTCTTGAACAAACTTGTTGACCTCGCCCCACCCGCGCTCATCGGTGTGGCGGTGGATATTGTCACCCGCCAAGAGGACTCCTTTCTCGCGAGTTTAGGCGTGGAGGACACCCTAAACCAATTGCTGGTGCTGGCGCTGGTAACGCTGTTTATCTGGATACTCGAATCGGTCTTTGAGTACATCCATCGTCTTATCTGGCGCAATCTGGCGCAATCTATGCAAAATGACATGCGTATGGATGTGTATGAGCATGTGCAAGAACTCGAACTCGCCTATTTTGAAGACCAGAGCACGGGCGGACTCATGTCCATCCTCAACGATGACATCAACCAACTAGAACGCTTTCTGGACATTGGCGCGAACGACCTGATTCAGGTGTCCACAACTGTGCTGGCGATTGGCGGGTTGTTCTTCATCGCCGCGCCGGATGTGGCATGGATGGCAATTGTGCCGATTCCGATCATCATCTGGGGATCGGTCTGGTTCCAGAAGAAGCTCACCCCGCGTTATGCCGCTGTGCGTGAACAGGTGGGGATACTCAACACCCAGCTTTCCAACAATCTGAGCGGGATCGCCACGATCAAGAGCTTCACCGCAGAGGCGCATGAGGTAAACCGCATCGGCAAAGAAAGCCGTGCTTACGAACAGATCAACCGTGACGCAATTGTGTTGAGCGCCGCCTTCTCCCCGCTAATCCGTATGGTGATTGTCTCTGGCTTTATCGCGATTATGGTCTTTGCCGGTCAGCAAGCGTTGGAGGGCACATTGAACGTCGGTGTGTATAGCGTGATGGTCTTCATGACACAACGCTTGCTGTGGCCCCTAACGCGTCTGGGCGAAACCTTCGATCTGTATCAGCGGGCGATGGCATCCATCACACGCATCCTCGACCTGCTCGACATTCAGCCACAGATCAACGATGGCAAAGTGCATCATCCTGCCAATCAGGTGGAGGGTGAAGTCCGGTTTGAGAATGTGACCTTCGACTACAATAATGGCGCACAGGTGATTAAAGGGTTGACATTTGACATCCCCGCCGGAGAAACCGCCGCCATCGTCGGTGCAACGGGTGCGGGTAAATCGACAATTATCAAGCTCCTGCTCCGTTTTTATGATGTCACATCCGGCAGTGTGCGTCTGGATGGGCACGACCTGCGCGAATTGAACCTCAAGGACTTACGCGAGTCGGTGGGGTTGGTGAGTCAGGATGTGTTTCTGTTTCATGGCACAGTGCGGGAAAATATCGCTTATGGCACCTTCGATACGGATAATGAATCAATTATCGAAGCGGCGAAGATCGCGGAGGCGCACGATTTTATCATGGCATTGCCACAGGGCTATGACACGATTGTGGGCGAACGCGGGCAAAAGTTAAGCGGTGGACAACGGCAACGGGTGTCGATTGCACGCGCCATCCTGAAAAATCCGCCGGTTTTGGTGTTGGACGAAGCGACCTCCTCGGTGGATAACGAAACCGAAGCGGCGATTCAGCGCTCATTGGAGACTATCACAGTGGGGCGTACCACAATTTTGATCGCGCATCGTCTGTCTACGGTGCGGAACGCAGATCGTATCTTTGTGGTGGAAAACGGTGCGTTGATCGAACAGGGTCGCCATGAGGAACTCGTCCATCATCAGGGGTTATACGCGGCGCTGTGGCGTGTCCAAACTGGTGAACACATGCCAATGGTCGGGGATTAGAGGCGCACTTCAATACGGACGAAACGCAATAATCAAAAAAAGACGACTCGCGCTGAGTCGTCTTTGAATTTCTGATACTTAGATTGACTATCGCTTATTCTGCGGTGTCTTCGCTGAGTTTTTGTGGCGCAGAATGCCCATTTTTTCCGCCCTCAATCGCTTCGTTTCGGATAAACGCCGAGGCGAATTGTTGCATCATGTTCGTCACTTCCATCGGCAATACAAACTTGGTGGATTCACTCTCACCGATTGCCCGCAAAGTTTCCAGATATTGCAGAAGCATCGTTTTGTCATCGATGTGCTTGGCATCGCTATAGATTGCCTCTAGCGCCTTACCAAAACCCTGCGCTTTGAGCAACTGCGCCTGTCGTTGACCTTCTGCTTCCAATACTGCGGATTGCTTCAAACCTTCTGCACGGAGTACGGCAGATTGCTTTTCACCTTCGGCGACGGTAATCGCGGCTTCGCGTTCACCATTAGCACGGGTCACAGCGGCACGGCGCTCACGCTCTGCGGTCATCTGCCGGTTCATCGAATCTTGCACCTCACGCGGGGGTTCAATTTCACGAATTTCGACGCTGGTAATCTTCAAGCCCCAACGCTCGGTTTCTGCGTCCAATTTCAGCCGTAAGGTATCGTTGATGCGCTCACGTTTGGAGAGCACATCATCCAGACTAATATCACCGATCACTGCGCGGAGGTTGGTCGTCGCTAAGTTGACCGCCGCACCGACCACATTATCCACCTCTAAGACAGAACGACGCGGGTCAGTCACACGATAATACACGAGAAAATCAATCGCAATCGGCGCGTTATCCTGCGTGATCGCGGTTTGTGCGGGAATATCGAGGAAGCGCTCACGGGTATCTACCTTGATCGCTTTCTCAAAGAACGGCAGAACAATTACCAGCCCCGGTCCACGCACACCGGCGAATTTACCAAGAAATAGAATTACCAGTCGATCATATTGGGCGACGATACGAATCACGCTCGTCAACAACCATGTGATGACCAGAAAGACAACAACCGCAACGATTAAGCTAGTTTCCATTTATGTACTCCTCTATTCAACCTGATAACAGGGATAATGTCGATTGTCCGAAAGTCGGCAATATCAGTCTTGATAATCAAATTGTGGTGTATGCCCGTTTTCGGTTGCTCTATTTTTTTGTTTGATTGGCTCCACGATCAATTTTAGACCGTCTTTGCCAACCACGATAATATGTTGCCCGACAGCGACGTCTTCATCTTCGCTAATTGCCGTCCATAATTCGCTATCAACGTTAACCGTGCCTATCGGGTTAAGCACGTTCATGACAATGCCCCGCTGACCGATAATCAGTTCGTCGCGGGTTGCGTCCGGCTCCAGGCGCGCGCGCTCCATAATCGGCACCAGTGCAAAATAATAGTACAGCAAAGGCACAACCACGGTCAGCCCGATAATCAAGAGTGAGACGGATTGCCCCTCGAACAAAAACAGACCCGCCACCGCCTGTGCCGCCAGACCAATCAGCGCATACGGGGCATATTCGCGTTTGATGAACGGCGCGACCACGAAGGCAGACACACCCACAGCGGTCACCAGCACAGCGATCCAATTGGTTTGCATCTGTGCCATGATGACCAGACTCACAGCAATTGCACCGAACGCGACAAATTCTAAGATGCCCGTTCCTGCAACATAAACCGCCGTGACACTCGTCCATAAACCGAAGATCAAGATCAAATAAACAATACTCGGATTGATGGTACTTAAATCGATTCCCATTAAAATTTACTCCGTTAAAACTTACACCTTCTTATCAAAGGGTATTTTTATAATTATACCCGCATTTAACGGTTGTCGATGATCGAGTTCCCCCCAATTCTTAGGGGAGAGATGGTTAGGATGTATTAATTTTGTGAATTTTGCTGAAAAACAGTCGCAATTAACTGTAACATAGGTATAATACCCCACCAATATCAGTAACGATGTACGAGTGGAGCAACTCATGCTCATGACCGGCGAAAAGATTTGTGTCAACGATGCCCGCCTTTTGCAAGACTTTACCGAACTTTCGGAGATTGGCGCAACGGTGGAGGGTGGTGTTAATCGCCTCGCGCTCTCGAACGAAGATTTACAGGCAAGAGCCTGGTTCGCTGATCGAGTGGATGCCGCAGGATTGCAATTGCGTGATGATGACGCAGGTAATCTGAGCGGCGTTTTGTTTTGTGATGACCCGCATGCCAAAACGCTCATTCTCGGTTCGCATATGGATACCGTGCCCAATGGTGGTAAATATGACGGGGCAATCGGCATCCTCGCCGCATTAGAAACCCTGCGTACCATCAAAGAACATGACATTCAATTACCCTTCCATCTGGAAGCCATCGATTTCACGGATGAAGAAGGATGCTGGCAATCGCTGTTCGGCAGTCGTGGGTTAACCGGCAAGCTGAACGATGTGTTCACGCATGAAAAAGAGATGGACTTAGGACCTTTCCGCGCCGCTTTATTCCGCGCAGGCATCCGCCCGATGGACGTGCATAAGGCAGGGCGAGACCCGCACACCGTCGCCGGTTATCTGGAATTACACATTGAACAGGGTTATCGTCTGGATCGCTCCGGGATAGATATTGGCGTGGTCACGGGCATTGTCGGGCGATGTAATGCGGAAATCACCTTCTACGGGCAAGCCTCACATTCCGGCACAACAGATATTCATGACCGACGGGATGCACTGCTGGGCGCGGCGAGCTATGTCACCGAAGCGCATCGCTTATGGCGTGCAGAATATACCGAAGGGATGTTCAACTGTGGCAACCTCACTGTGTCGCCGGGAGCTTATAACATCATCCCGGATAAGACAAAGGTCAAGGTCGAGTTCCGCCATACTGACGAAGATACTATGCGCGTATGGCAAGAAGACTTGCTCGAACTGGCGAAGACAATTTCCGGTTCATACGGTTTAACCTTTAACCACCGTGTCATCAGACAAACGCCCGCCTCAGTATTACCCACACACTTTGTAGATACCATCGAAAATGTTTGCAACACACTCGATATTAGCGTGACGCGTTTGACCAGCTATGCCGGGCATGATGCCCAGACGATGAGTAGATTTACCCCCACCGGTATGATCTTTGTGCCTTCAGTGGCAGGTATTAGCCATAGCCCGAAGGAATTTACCCGATGGGAGCATGTGATCAAAGGTACGAACGTGTTACTACATAGCGTGTTAAGGCTCTCTGACCATTATCCCTGGTAATCGTCACGTTCTAAGTGGTTATAGATTGCGGGCGTAACGCCTCCACATAAAGCCACTGACCGATACGCCGCGCCGCCGTAAAGCTCGCCCATGCCAGCAAATTGACCAATTGCTCATCATCATAGTCCACTGAACGAACTGCATCAATGACACCTGCCTCGACCTGATGAGGTGCTAATGCCGCCAATAATGCCAAGCGCGCAATGGGTTTGTCTGTGTCAGAAAGCGTGTTGATGGCATCTTCCACCCATTTTCTGCTAAGGGGCATTTGCTCCCCTTCCCATGTCTCCACCCGTGACCGCACACAGGACACAACCTCAGGTGCTAATGTCGCCTCAAAGCGGGCGTTAAGCGTTGCAAAATTAGCGAACGCCGTTTTGATTGTCGGGTCAGATTGCGCCCATTGCAAATCATCTGGCAGGGTCGTTTCGTCCAATTCCGCAAGAAATTGCGCGGATTCGCCCGGAGTGAACGGATTTTTACGCACCATCCAGACCGCAATGCGTCCCACCACACGTTTGAATGACGAATTGAGCCATTGTGATGTCGGCGCGAAGGTTTCGCTGAGGAGCATTGTCACCACACGGTTCAGGTAGTGGAACACCACCGCTGTACCGATGACCTCCGGCGCATGTTCCGCTGGAAACGGCGGATTTTGAATCTGGGCATCATCAGGAGTACGGGTGGCTTTCGCCCATGCCATGATTGCCCCGAACTTGGACGATGCGGGCGCTATAACATCATCAGCATACACAGCTTCGGTTGCGTCGCCGTTGCCTGTGCCGTGTAACATCATCGTGTGCGCGTCCACGCACCATGGGCAGGCGTTAATCTGTGAGACATTGGCGGCAATCGCTTCTTTGTAGCCACGGTCAAGTTTTTTCCCGGCAACCAATGGCTCGCGCAATATGCCCCACACGCCCGCGAGCACCTGTGACGAGGGTGCATGTAAGCTGACTGGCTCTACAACCGCGCCAAAATCATGCCTCATCTGGTCATATACTTGCGCGATGACACCCGTAGCATCTTTTTCTGTGATCGCTTGAATGTGATGAATGTGTTTAGACATTTTATGCTCCTTTGGATCGTGAAAATCAGTTATTTTTTGTGCGATGGATGCGCCGCAGGTAGATGAATTGCATCACGGCAAACATTAAAATTATGTCAGAGACAATCAGCACGCTCCAGCGCCCATTGGTGGACAGGTTGAATGCGTCAAACGCCAGCACACCCCAACTACCTAGCACCCAGATGATGTCGCCGATTTCAGCAAGATACGCAACAGGTAGAACAAACTGTGTACGCCTGTTGGTATAGATCAACATTGCGCCATATGCCAGCAAAAACACGCCGATAATGACGAACAGCGCGTCAACGTTCTCTACACTAAGAAATGCCTGCAACGATGTGTTAAAAATAAGCAGAATGAGTCCGCCGACAAAGCAAAAGGCACCGTTGCCTTGCAGGATACGTTGTAAAGTTACCTCTGCGCGTGTCATTGTTGCCTCAATTTCATGATGTGCGATAGACCTTGTAAAATGCTAACAGCGTTACTGTCAGCATCTGACTGTATGACGAAGTTAACAGGAGCATACATCCACGTTCCGAAGGTACTATGCTCCCTTACGCATGCTCAATGATTTACGCTGTCTGACCAGAAGTGAAGGTTTCGCGGCTTGCGGTGTTTGCCTCGGCGAAAAAGATGCGATAGGTGGCGATGATGGGTATACCGAAGACGATGACCGAGACGATATTGAAGATCATGTTGATGCTCATGCCAAAGGCGATTGACGCGTAGCTATCTAGCACGAACCACACGACCATGCTGACCACAATCGCCCACCACGCCCAGCGTTCTCCACGACGGAAAGCGTAATATGCGATAAAACCAATCACGATCAGCCAGCCCGCCATAATTGCACCGATCAACCCGTATGCCCATGATTGAAAATCGCGCTCGACAGCGGAAAGTGTCTCGTAGGTGTTACTGCCGAATAGCGATTCGTAATAAGTTGAGATCATCAGATCATGAAGAAAATCTGGCGAGAGCGCCATAATCATGCCCACGATGACCGTGAAATCAACCGCGATGATGATCCACCATCCCCAGAAATTCAGAGTTTTGTCTGTGTCTGATGTTGCGTTGTTCATTGTATGTACCGCCTTTATTTTTGTGCTGTCAATACACACAGATTACGGCACAGGGCACTGCCATCACCAGCAAAAACACTGCCAATGACTGCCAGTTTGTGGGAAATCTATCAAATTTGTCGGAAAAAGGGGTGTTATTGCAGGCGATACAAAGCAAAACGCCATGCCATCATAGACACAGCGCCTTGCTCACACATATCTTGGAGGATACCAGATTGTCTCGTTTAGATATCGAAGTACAGCTGGAACTCGTATGGGTGCGGACGCATGTCCACAGGTTGTGATTCTTCGGTCAGCTTGTAATCAATATAGCTTTCGATGATGTCTTCGGTGAACACACCACCCGCCAGCAGGAAGTCATGATCTTCTTCGAGTGCGGCTAATACTTCTTTTAGGCTACCCGGAACCATGTCTGTTTTGACGGTGCCTTCATACAGATCAACATCCACCGCATCGCCCGGATCAATTTCGTTCTGAATGCCGTCCAGACCAGCGAGTAACAGTGCCGGGAAGGCATAGTACGGGTTGGCGGAAGGATCAGGGAAGCGGGTTTCAATACGCTTCGCTTT
>DAOTXB010000128.1:0-8492 GCA_034435575.1 Anaerolineae bacterium | reverse complement strand
AGAAGTCCGGAATAATAAAGACAATCGCATGTTGCTTGAGCGTTCTGTTAAGCGTTTGCAATGCTAATGCAATATTTGTGCCCTTTTGTGTTGCTTTTGCCATCAATAGCTCGCGTATCAACCGTAATGTGTGATTACGCCCTTTGCGAGGTGGAATAAACTGTTCTGTATCCTCACTAAATATCAACAAACCAACTTTGTCATTATTTGCAATTGCAGAAAGCGCTAACACGGCACCAACTTCTGTAGCGACATCACGTTTTAAACGCTGGGATGTTCCAAACAAACAAGAAGCACTGGCATCAAGCACAAGCATTACAGTTAATTCACGTTCTTCGGTATATGTTTTCACATAGGCTTCTTGACTACGGGCAGTAACATTCCAATCAATATCCCGCACATCATCGCCCGGTTGGTAGGGTCTAACAGATTCAAACACAATGCCACGCCCTCTAAAGACTGAACGGTATGCACCGGCAAAGGATGCATTCACCACGCGTCGGGTGCGGAGCTCAATGCGACGAATCCGTTGCATCAAATCAGCGGAAATCATCAGGGAACCTGTACGCTATGCAACATCTGAGCGATAATCTCATCCGCGCCGATATTGTCAGCTTCTGCTTCAAATGTCAAAATAATACGATGTCGCAGCACATCAGGCGCAATTTGTTTGATGTCTTCTGGCATTACAAAACCGCGTCCTTGCAAAAATGCATGAGCTTGCGCCGCTTTCAGTAAAAAGAGGGTCGCTCGTGGGGACACCCCAACACTGATCAAATTACGCAGATTATCGCCCGGTTCGCGGGATAAAAACACAATATCTAGTACATAATCTTTGATACGATCATCCAGATAAATGTACTCCAACGCTTTACGGACACGCTTCAATTGTTCTTGGTTGATTACTGCCGTAACAGACTCAGGTTTTTGCCCTAACATGCGCTCAATAATCTGGCGTTCCTCGGGGCGTGAAGGATATTCCACGATAACCTTCAGCATGAAGCGATCAAGTTGCGCCTCAGGTAACGGATAAGTGCCCTCTTGTTCAATTGGATTCTGTGTAGCTAGAACCATGAAAGGATCATCCAGATGAAAGGTTTTTTCACCAATCGTAACTTGACGTTCCTCCATAGATTCTAACAATGCAGACTGTACTTTCGCGGGCGCACGGTTGATCTCATCAGCTAAAATTATATTGCTAAAGATTGGTCCCGTGCGTGGCGTAAATTCACCAGTTTGGGGGTTGTAAATCTGTGTGCCTATCAAATCTGCTGGCAACAGATCGGGTGTAAACTGAATCCGCTGAAAATTTGCACTAATTGTTGCCGCAAGGGTTCGGATCGTCAATGTTTTGGCAAGCCCGGGTAGACCTTCGATCAGCACATGGTTATTACAAAGCAATGCAATCAATAATCGATTGACAAGTTTATCTTGCCCGACAATAATTTTGGCAGTTTCTTCTGTAACTTGATGCAAAAAACGCGCTTCTTGTTGTATACGTTCGTTTAATCGTTGCTGTTTAGCACTCATGAAAATATCCGACAAAAATTAACAGCATCAGGCGTGTTACAGGTGGAGAGCATCTCGGACAATGAAAAAGCCAAAAGACCACATCCCAGGACTGCCACTAATAACACAAGGCACCCGCAACATCCACCGGGTCCGCCACCTACGATACCGCCAATAAGGTCGAAAATACCCCCTATTATGTTAATTACAAAGCTGATGATCTCAAAGCCAAAGGATAAAACAGACCCAAACAGAAGTAAGAAAACACAACACCCACAGGCAATGAATATGACCACAAGATCAATACCAAACATGATCTACCCTAAGACTATTCACAGCGGTCTAATACTGTGGATGCGAGTTGCCACTCATCTTCACTGCTTTGTCGAACATAGCAGTCACAGAACACAGCCGGTTCGCCATCACCCTGCCACATCACAAAGTTAATATTTGTCTGAATACAAAGATTATCTTCTTCTATTCGGTTAAGCGAAGTATTTGTTATACGAAGACCACGAAAATCGGCTTCCATGACTAGGCTCGCTTGAATTAAAGGATGTTCGTGTGAATCGGGAATATCACCACGTCTAGGAATTGTAATATCCCCATTCACTGCCAGCAAGAATAATGCAATGGGTAGTAACAATATCATAAACCACAACACAACAAGAATTCCACAGCCCACGCGACGAAATATACTACGCTTCTCTTTTTCTATAACAACATATTCAATGTCTTGATATTGATTTTCATCCACAGGATGCTGGTTGCTTTCCAAACTCACACCTTACCATTATTAAACGCCATTTGAATAACATCATCATCATTGTAACTAACATGAACAAAATAGGGTGGCGCATTTTCTGGCATGTGCAAAATTTTGTCTAGCACAATAGGCAAATCTTCCACAAGATCAAGCGTATGGGCTTGATCTACAGGCACCCATTCTAATGTGCCCTCATCTTCACTTGCAACTACGTTTCTATTTTCGCTACACGCGACAAACACAAATAATATGATGCCAGTGCTCTCGCCAGCATCAATATTATGGATTGCACACAATCGCAAATTGTGGACATCTAAGCCAGTTTCTTCCTTGATTTCGCGCTGGGCACCCTGCATTGGGTCTTCATCGCGTTCAATGTGCCCACCTACCCCATTGTATTTATTCGGGAAAACACGTCGATGCGGTGCGCGTTTCATTAACAAGATGTCATCACCATTGCGAACAAAACACAATGTTCGCGGAATTGTAAGCCAACGATTGTGTGTTGCATTCGCGCCTTGTTCACTCGCGCCCAAGTTACACTCCATTTGATATCATGAACAACAAACGTAACATGACTTTACCTGTAGCGCCATTGTCCCGCAAGAGGGTTCGTGCTACTCTATAAATCTACTTAATATATGATTTCATAATAGGAGGATGGTGGTGAATAAACACACACTTAGTGCGCCGCCGCCCGATTTACGAATTATCCCAATTGATAGTCTGCTACCGCACGAAGAACATGATCCACAACGTTCAGAAGCATTGGTGAACAAGCTACAATCTGCTGAATATATGATTAACCCACCAATCGTTGCACCGGTAGATAGCAGTCATTATGTGATATTGGATGGCGCAAATCGATGCTACACCATGAAACAAATTGGATTTCCACACATCATTGTTCAGGTAGTCACATATGATAGTGGCTATGTTGAACTAGACTCATGGAAGCATGTCGTAAGTGACTGGGAGCTTGGTGCCTTACTTGAAGCAATAAAACACATTGACGGTATCACGATTCATGATGGGCAAGACACTAACAGTATCGCCCATATTGTAATGCGCTCAGGACAAGTCATTTCGTTGTTGGCGCCGATAGAGAGCACACATGAGCGCAATACACTCCTACGCGAGTTTGTGAATATTTACAAGACCAACGCAAAGTTATATCGCACGGCATTGATGGAACCTGATGAAATATGGCTGTTATATCCATCTGCTATTGCGCTTGTGATCTTCCCTAAATATGCTCCAGCAGATATTATCGCCGCGGCTAAGTATAAAGCCTTCCTGCCACCTGGAATTAGTAGACACATTATTCACGGGCGTGCGTTAAAACTCAATTATCCTATGTCACTGCTACTCAATACAAGTCACACTCTGCTTGAAAAAAACCAGGCTTTAAGTACCTGGGTACAAAGTAAAATGACGGAACGCTCTGTTCGATATTATGCAGAAGCAACATATCAGTTTGACGAATAAAAAGGCTGTCCCATGTCACAAACAGTTGATGAGGCAATTAAGCACACAGCGTTCTATAGCGATGACAATAATTATGTGATTGTAAAATTACACGCAAAAGCAATCACTCTAGCCGCGGGCATTGTTGCAGAAATTGGCGATCCCTTTAGTGCTTTAATTATTGACAAAGACGAAGTCAGTATAATGATGATAGATCAAGCAGTCGAAGCATTTCAGCAACGCTTACCTGAACATGAAGTGAGTAATATTGCTTATCGCTTGATTACTTTCGAGGTTGCGTTAGCATTAGACTTAGTCGGATTTATGGCGAAGGTCAGTAAAGCATTGGCAGATGCCAACATCAGTATTATGACCTATGCGGCATATACACGCGACCATATTCTCGTACCAAGCGACCAACATCAGCGGGCATTGCACACACTAAAAACCTTACAAGAACAGATAAAGAGCTAAACATATCGATGGACATGCAGTTTTTTGACAACAACGGAGAAACACCCCAACCCAGAGATAAAGTGAATATTGAAGCACTCAATATCACGCCCTACCCAGATCGTTTTCGTGTATTTATTGAGGTTAAAGTCACGCCATTTAGGGAGCGCCCCAACTTACTGCTTGTTGCGCGAAATAGTGACGGTAACATTGCCGCTGAACTTAACATTATTGCGACGATGCATGCCAACATGGAATTTACCATGCATTTACGCGGTAATGCAGACCCGGCAGGCGATTATGAACTTACGGCAGAGCTATTTTATGAGACCCGCAAACCACCACAGGACAAAACGGTACAGGCATTCACCATACCGGAGGTTGAAGACGTACCGGATAACGAATGAATTATCTCTGGCTAACTCCTGAACAACTCAAACAAATAATCCATCATGCATCACATTCTAGCCCGCACGAATGTTGTGGGTTATTAGTTGGGAAAGAAAGTCGTGTGATTGAAGTTATCGAGGTAGAAAACATCGCAAAGGATAGCCAGCATTTTTTCTACATTTCACCATCAGACCTCGCGACTCATCTACCTCGTATTGCAGAGCAAGGGCGTGATTTACTTGGTATTTATCATTCGCATCCACATGGTAATCCGATACCATCTGCTCATGATATTCAGCTTTCTAATTATCCAAACACTGTGAGCCTAATCATTGGTATGGGAACAAGTTCACCAACATATGCGGCATGGGAAATCGTAAATGGTCGTGTGGATCGTGTACCAATTCACGTTTCTACAATTGCACCCGAACCTGCCGACTATTCTTATGATAATAGCCCTAGCAACGCACAAAATTTTACATTAATCCTTTGCACTGGTCTGGCGGTTGCTATCATGCTCATACTGGCAATTGCACTATTACCACCAGCACCACCGATTCCTTAGGAGTTTTCATGTTATTGTTTACGGTTCTCATCGTTGCATTGATTGGCATTTTAGCCGGAGGGGTTATTAACGCTTTAGCTGATGATCTCCCGTTACAGCGCAGAATTCGCCTACCACGTTATGTACCCAACGACAAAAAACGTGCAATTCATCAACGTTATGACGATGAGGATGCGTTTCAACAAGCCGAGGCATATGTACAAAAAGATGACGAACCACGCCCGATTATTGCATGGTTAGGGATCACCGCTTTTTTAACCAATAATCGTAAATCATCTGATGGCAAAGTCACGCTCGGTTGGCGTTATCCCTTAACTGAAATTTTTACGGCATTATTGATGGTCATCACCGTATTAGCTGTACAGGATGAAACGGATGTAAGTACAACACAAATTATCATCTGGCTAGCATATATGGCAATTTTTATGCTCATCAACGTGATCGACATTGAACACAAACTGATTCTGTTTATTGTGATTATTCCGGCATCCGCACTTGCAATTTTCGATGCCTACATTACACCCACAAACCATACACCACATTTGCGTGATGCACTTCTCGGCGGAGGTCTAGGGTTTATTGTGTTCTTTATCATGTATAACGGCGGGTACATTTTCACCTATGTTTTGGGGAAAGTACGGGGTCAGACAATAAATGAGGTCGCCTTCGGGTATGGTGATGTGATGATGGCAATGCTCAGCGGGTTTATTCTTGGGTGGCAAGCACTGATCTTTGCCATGTTTATCACAGTGTTTTTAGGCGCATTTGGTGCGTTAATCTATCTTATCGTCAGCAATTTTGGCGGGAATCGCTATGATGCCTTCACAGCAATTCCCTATGGACCCTATATTGTTGCCGGCACAATTCTGGTGTTATTATTTGGTACAGAAATTGGAAAAATATTGGGAAGTGGTGGCGTTTGAGCTTATGCTTCATCTCTTTCAATAATGCCACCGCCTATGCAATTATCTCCGTTATATACGACTGCTCCCTGCCCCGGTGCAATATCCCGCAACGGTTCATCAAAGACTACGGAAAGCCGATTATCCGGTAAAGGCTCAATCAATGCCGGTTGCGCTTTCGCCTTATAACGAATTTTCACCTCAGCACGAAATGGCTCAGTAGGAATCTTGTCACTTACCCAATTCACACGCTTTGCCGTCAAATTATCCTTGCCCAGATCGTCACGCGTCCCAACGATCAATGCATTTCGATACGGATTGGTGGCAATAACATATAGCGGCACATCATATGACACGCCAAGTCCCTTGCGTTGACCAATTGTATAATTCGCCAAGCCATTATGCTCCCCAATCACCTCGCCATTAGTCAACACCACAGGTCCCGGTTTCATCACATCCGGTGCATGTACGCTTAAAAAGCGACGATAATCTCCATCGCCCAGAAAACACAAATCTTGACTATCTTTTTTGCTAGCCGTCGGTAAGCCAAATTTTTCAGCGAGTTTGCGAACATCAGGCTTTGGGAATTCACCGATCGGGAATTTCGTATGCTTCAAATGTTCTTGCCCGAGTACACTCAGAACATAGCTCTGATCTTTATTGTGGTCGATACCAGCACGTAACTCAAATTCTCCGTCGTCGCTTTCTACAACCCGCGCATAATGCCCTGTTGCAAGATAATCTGCATCAAGGGCTAAAGCGTTGTTCAGCAACCACTTAAAACGAATATGCCGATTACATTCGATACATGGATTCGGCGTGAACGATTGCCTGTGTTGATCGATAAAATACTCCACAATCGTATTCCGAAACACGTCTTTTGTATCCAACACATAAAACGGAATGCCGATTTTGTCCGCAATTCGACGTGCATCATTCATTTGTTCTGGTGTGCAACATCGATTATGTGCGCCACCGGTGACGGTGTCTTCAGACCACAGGCGCATCATCATACCCACTACGTCATATCCCTGCTCGACAAGTAGTGCCGCCGCAACAGAGCTATCCACTCCACCGCTCATCGCAACTACAACCCGAACATCGGCATTATTACTCACAGTAACGTCTCTCGATTTAACCTATACAATTTTTCTACGACCTCGCAGACAACATCTACCGCATAGTCAATATCGTCTGTGGTGGTTTTATGACCGACACTTAAGCGTAAACTACCAATCGCTTGTTCCGGCTTAAAACCCATCGATAGCAATACTCCAGACGGTTCAGGATTACCAGTCTTACATGCAGAACCACCACTAGCCGCAATTCCCTTCATATCAAGGTGCATTAACAACTGACTACTATCCAAACCTTCAAAAATAAAACTGGCATGTGAAGGCAACCGATTTTCAGGATGTCCGGTGCGCGTAACATCAGGCATTCGCGAACAAATCCCTTTAACCAGACGATCACGCATTTGAGTGTAATGGGCAATACGTGTATCAATATCGTCATATGCCAATTGTAATGCCTTAGCCATACCAACAATAAAAGGCGTATTATGTGTTCCCGCACGCCTACCAGATTCGTGACTACCACCTGTTTGGCTTGGGAGTAAATTCAGCCCATCGCGGATATACAACGCACCTACCCCTTTTGGTCCATAAAACTTGTGACCGGAGATACTCATCAAATCTACGCCAAGTGCGTGTACATCAAGCGATAATTGACCTGCCGCTTGTACCGCATCTGTATGCAACCAGACATCCCGCGCTTTTGCCTGTTCCGCTATTTGTGGTATCGGATTGATTGACCCAACTTCGTTATTCGCATAAATAATACTCGCGATGGTCGTTCCCGGCTTACACAGCTCGGCAAACTCTTCAACATCCACCATACCCAGATCATCGACAGGCAAAACGCTATGCGCAAAATCCATCACAACAGCAAGCTGTTCCATAGTACGGCTCACAGCGCTATGTTCAACTGGCGTTGTAATAATATGATTACCGTGACCAAGTTGACGACGCGTGAGTGCGGCACCACGTATCGCCAGATTATCGCCTTCTGAGCCGCCGCTAGTAAAGACAATTTCTGACGCTTTGCAATTCAATATACTTGCAACAAGCTCACGCGCATCCTCAACCGCTTGTTCCGCTTTACGCCCAAAACTATGAGACGACGATGGATTACCGTATATTTCACTAAAATAAGGCATCATAGCCTCAACAACACGTTCATCAACAGGTGTTGTAGCGGAGTGATCAAGATATACAGAACGTTTTGCGATCATGGGATGTCCCTTTTATACTCTCTTTGTCTTTAACAGGCTTGAGTAAATTGTAATTGCCCAAACAAAATTTACCATATGAACATTTTGTTAAGACAATTCATGGGTCTGTTAAACGAATTATATTATAATGGCTTCCCGAACCGAAGG
>DAOTXB010000127.1:0-2463 GCA_034435575.1 Anaerolineae bacterium | reverse complement strand
TACTGAGAACCGGATCATTCTGGTAAGCTTCGGACTCAACTTGTGAATTCAGGATACCGAGGTGGAAGCTATCAATCGCGTGACGGTTGTTAGCTTCTGGTGTGGTGACCGCAGCGATCAAGGCCAGTGCCACGTCCGGGTTTTCGCTATCACTACTGATCATGTAAGACAGTGGATGGGTTACAGTGACGGGTGTGCCAGCGCTCATTGCCGGGTAAAGAA
The DNA here is from genome assembly GCA_034435575.1 of Anaerolineae bacterium. Lineage (GTDB taxonomy): Bacteria > Chloroflexota > Anaerolineae > Aggregatilineales > Phototrophicaceae > JAVJSU01. Next base: position 2,241 of record DAOTXB010000127.1, on the reverse strand, counting down.
TCAGCCCAATATTTTCCAGCAAGTAGTCGTTACCGCCTCTATCCGCAACATAGTTCTTTGCCATGTTTGCCCAGTTCCAACTACCACCCTGGTAAAACAGGACTTCTTCTGCGGATGAAACCGCTGGATACACAACTTCACTGCTGCTCAGGCCGAGCATGTCAGAGCGAGTTATGCCCGTTTCGACCCATGAAGCAACTTCTTCATAGACGCGCAAGAGTGCTTCACTATCCCATACCAATTTGCCGTCTTCGCCGAGGATTTCGCCGCCCATTGCATAGTAAGGCATCAACCAGTCGAAACCGTTGCTGGCACGATGCCAATAACCGAAACCTTCTTCAATAATGCCTTCTTCGATGGCTTGTTGTGCCGTTGCGACCATATCGTCGAATGTGAAATCACCGGAAGCAACGCGCTCGGGTAGAGATTCGATTTCTTCGTCGCTCCAACCGAGATCACTCAGAAGCAATTTGCTGTAGAAGATCGGGCGAGCTTCTGCGTCTTGGGGTACGCCCCAAATTTGACCGTCCCATTTCTGTGATTCCCATAAGGTTGACACGACATCGTCAAATTCTGGATAATCACCGAGTTTGTCATCTAGCGGGATAATATATCCGGCAGGTGCCCATGAACCAATATCTTCATGACCAGAAAGGATAATGTCCGGTGCTTCGCCAGATTCTGTTGCTAGGAGGAATTCTGTTTTGTAATCTTCCCACCCGATATCGTCTTGAATCAGTGTGAGATTGAGATCGATACCGAGTTCCTCTTCGACTTGGGATTCGATTTCAGAGAAGTTGTCACAACGCCAGCCTTCTCCACCCTGTACATTGGCTTTACAACGAATGGTGATGTCGACAGTTTCCTGTGCTTGGCTACCAAAAACGCCGATAACCGCCATCATCAAAACCAACAACACACTTAACAAACGTTTATTCATCGGTATATCCTTTCGTATTTTACGAATATTACTAATTTTGACAGAATAATATCAATATTGGTCTAGGATTTTAGACCAGTGTATACCTTCTGTCAAATTATGAGTACAATCTTGATCTGTACAAGCGACACAAAAAATAACAATTTCTTTTAAAGATTGTGGGGATGTTCTTTTAACAACGTATGAAGAAATGTGCTGAATCTGCAAATCTTTGTTTCGCGGAGAATCATCTACGTAAAATCGCTCGAAATTCTCGGTCTACGGGTATGTAACGGTTATGTCAAAAAAGCAAAGCGGAATTTCTATCTACCGACAAATCGCGGATATTTTGACGTTGCGCATCAAGCAGGGTGCGTACAAGCCTGGTGAGAGATTACCGTCTGACCGTGATTTGAGTGACGAGTTCGGGCACAATCGCCATACGGTCCGTCGCGCACTGGATATTCTGGAAGCTGATAAGCTGATTACCCGGCAACGCGGCAGAGGAACATTTGTAGTGGATATGCCCCATGTCCGAGGCAAGCGCACCTCGCTCCGGTTGGGGTTGGTTGATCTGGCCAAGCAAATTGGTGAACGTCCTAAAGCAACTCTATTGGATGCTTACACACAAAGTGCGGAAAAAAATGGCGTCTCGCATAAAATCCCGTTCAAAGATGAGTATTATGTGGTTCATCGTCTGCGACTGGTCGCAGATGACCCCTTGATCATCGAGACTATTCACATACCGATCAGCACCGCACCCGATTTACTCAAACATGACCTGGTATCCTCTCTGCGTGAACTCTTGCTAGTTGCCTATGGTATCCAGATTGTGCGGGTCGATATTTCCATCGAATCGATTATTTCGGATGCCTATATGTCCAGATTGCTCGAAATTTCGATTGGCGCACCTCTCATCCTCGAAAAACGTGTCGCATATACTGCTGACGACACAATATGCGAATATTCTGAACATATCTATCGGGGAGATCGCTTTACGTTCAGCCAAGAATTCCACAAACAATCCTGATCTTCCGACTTTCTGATCCTTATTTAGGCATCAACCCCGTTGATCAATAGACTATTTGCTATCTAATTTAAGCATCGAGAATAGCTACATACAGGTATCAAAAATGCCCTGTTCTACGCGAGTTCAGGGCATTTAACTTGTACGCTTTATGGTTCTATTGCTCGCCCTTGTATCCTGGCCCCTTAAGAAAACGTCCGGGCGTTGCGCCTGTGTGGTCTCCGTCAGCAATCACCTGCACGCCATTGACGAAAACATGCGTCATGCCTGTCGCATATTGCGCTGGTTCCTCAAA
>DAOTXB010000126.1:0-1515 GCA_034435575.1 Anaerolineae bacterium | reverse complement strand
ATGGCTTTGAAATGACATGGATGCCCAACTCTCAGGTTGGTGAGACAGTGCGCGCCGCACAGGTAATTCAGGCGCAACTTTCACAAATCGGAATCACCTCAGAAATTTTCGCGCCGGAATGGGCGGAATGGTTAGAATTACAGGGTGGTGGAGACTACGATGCCTTCATCTGTAGCTGGAACGGTCTAAAAGATGGTGATCAGTACTACTACTTACAACATCGTACTGGACAGGTCTTTAACTTCACCGGCTTCAGCGATCCCGAATTCGACGAGCTTGTCGATGAGGCACGTGAAGTCTCTGATTTTGAAGCACGCTATGAAATCTACGGAAACGCTAACGAAATTCTTGTCGATGCGGCGGCTTATGTTTATATGTACAACAAGCTAGAAATCCGCGCCTATAGCTCGGCAGTTCAAGGCTTCGTTGTCCGCTCTGACCAGGCAAATAACTTCTGGAATGTCTGGCTGGATGAAGGTTAGAGTCCTTCCAGTAACAGATTAATTTTGACTCTTAGTAGAGGTACGTGAATGCGTACCTCTACCCCGTCCACAAACAGTAAGTGACATGAGAAAACACCTATGAATTATCGCTACCTGTTACAAAGATTGGTCTTAGCACTGATTGTAATCTGGGGTGTTTCTATCGCCGTATTTCTGATAATTCAGCTCGTACCGGGTGATCCAGCGCGAGTGGTGCTGGGTGTACAAGCCAATGAAGAAAACATCGACGCTATGCGAGAACGGATGGGATTGAACAAACCTGTCCTAGAGCAATACGTCGACTGGATAGGTGGTGTGGTACGTGGTGATTTTGGCAACAGCCTGATCACATCACAATCTGTGTCAGAGCAAATTGGCAATCGGTTACCAGCAACTGTTCAACTTGCATTTATGTCTTTGGTTATCGCGTTATGTGTTGCGTTCCCCTTGGGGATAATATCTGCACTATACCCCAATAGTCCGATTGATGTTGTTGCGTCTGTCATCAGTCAAATCGGCGTCTCCATTCCCGATTTTTGGCTCGGCATAATGCTCATCTTGTTATTTTCATTGACGTTAGAAATATTACCACCAAGCGGTTATGCTCCGTTAAGCGAGGGTGTAGACAACTGGTTGGAACATATGATTATGCCTGCAATGACAGCCGGATTAATCAGTGGGTCAATCCAAACACGTTTTATCCGGAGCGCCATGTTGGAAGTCTTACACGAAAATTATATTCGGACTGCCTACGCTAAAGGGCTTCGTCGTTTTACAGTAATCCGTCGTCATGCCTTGCGTAATGCCATGATTACGATTGTGACAATCATCGGCTTACAAATGACAGCGTTGTTCAGTGCAGTAGTAGTTGTAGAAATTGTGTTTGCTTTTCCGGGGTTGGGTAAACTATCGTTGGATGCTGTATTAGATCGCGATTATCCATTATTACAGGGGACAGTGCTCACTATCGCGGCAATTGTCACATTCATTAATTTAGCGGTGGATATGTTGTATTTCTTCCTTGATCCACGCA
>DAOTXB010000125.1:0-12672 GCA_034435575.1 Anaerolineae bacterium | reverse complement strand
CGATTAAAATAACTGCGAGAGCTACTACTACTATCGCCACCCCTCAGGGCTGAAATCGACTCATCATCATCGTCATCGTCGTCATCATTTTGACCGCCAGCAGAATAGGATCGCACGCCCGTGCGCCCACTAATGCCACTGCTACTACCCGTGCCAGAGCCATAACGGCTACGACCGGGCAAGCCACTGCCACTCGAAAAGAGCGGATTGCTACCAGAACGATAGCTACCGCTTACAGATTCATCATCGTCATCTATTTCATCATCGTCGTACGGGTCATCGTACTGGGCATCATCGTCGTAAAATTCATCGCTCATGAATTAGGCCCAATCTCACAAATTTACAGTTTCTTGAAGACCTATCATAGCATAGATTGGGATTTCATGCGATAAATTTAGCACAAAAGTTCTGTTAGAAAATCGTCAAAACCATGTGAGTAGTTCTTCCATAGGGATAGCGTCAGCCAATCAGCACGAATAGACACATTATGACGTTTATTTGTGTATGAAGAGTAAACAAAAACCCCGATCAATGCCGGGGTCATCATAGGTAGCTTTTTAGAGGGATCGAGGCTAGCTGATTTGATCCATCATATGAATGTCTTCAATGAGGACTTCACCCTTACGAATCGCCTTCAATGCCGCGCTATGCCGATCAGAGGCACCAATCTTATCCATAATGCGGGCAAGACGCTCAATAATGTCCATCTGAGACAGATCGAGCTTTTTAGCGATAGCTTCATTATCATAACCGGCGGCGACATGGATCATAATGGATTGTTCGATGTCATCCAGTTGATCTTCTCGCTGGTTGCCGCTGGTTAGCGCACCGCTAATCACTTTTTCCGCTACACCGCGTCCAAGTACCATCTGTCCGTTGGCGACTTTTTCCAGCGCGTCCAGTAGTTCGCTCTCTTCCGCAGATTTGAGCATGTAGCCGTGTGCGCCAGCACGTAAAGCACGCATGATATAGGCATCCTCGTCACGTCCGGTTAACACCAACACTTTGATGCTCGGTGTTTCTTTACGGACGATTGGCAACACTTCCAGACCCGTTTTGCCGGGCATGTTCAGGTCGAGCACGAGAATATCCGGTTGGATTGCGATTGCGCGTTCAATGGCATCATCACCATCACCTGCTTCGGCAACGATGATGTAATTATCATCAGTTTCCAGTAACGCGGCGAGCGAACGTCGCATTAAGGTGTGGTCATCTGCCAACATCACACGCAGGGTTTGTCGCCGTAGCGAGCTGGTATGGGTGCTACTTGCGGGTATCTGTGATGTGCTGGTGACATCCGGTGCCTGTGAAAGCTGTCCGGTATCGGGTTTCGATTTAGGGACAGAAGCATTCAGCGCAGAAGCAAATGCCGCGCACGATTGGAATCGACGGGAGGGGTTTTTCTCAAGGGATTTAACAATGACATTTTCCAGCCCCATCGGTAGATCATCAACGATCAAACGTGGCGGTGGTGGCGGTTGCTTGACCTGTTGGAGCAACAGCGCGCCGATGTCATCCGCATTAAACGGTAATTGTCCTGTTGCCATTTCATACAAGACAATACCTAGCGAATAAATATCAGTGCGATGATCGAGCTTTAATCCCTGCGCCTGTTCAGGGGACAAATATGCCGGTGTGCCGATCACCATACCGGTTGCGGTCACACGTTTCGCCTCGCGTGGAAGCGCCAGTCCAAGATCCATAATCTTGACGTTGCCTTCTGGTGTAACCTTGATATTTGCCGGTTTGATATCGCGGTGAATAATCTGTCGCTCATGGGCATATTGTAATGCAAGCGCGATCTGCTCACCTAAATCCACCAAGAGTTCCGGTATTGATGGAATATACTGTGTCAATGAGACACCATCTACGAATTCGGTCACTAAAAAGTGACGACCATCGTCTTCATCAATATCAAAAATTGCCATGATATTTGGATGATTAAGTTGTGCGGCAGACGTGGCTTCCTGGAAAAATCGTTTACGCGTTGTCTCACGGACATGCGGTAGAAGGAGCTTGATAGCTACATCGCGCCCTAATCGCTCATCTAGTGCTTTATAAACGGTAGCTGTGGAGCCATCCCCAAGATGTTCAGAAATTTTGTAGCGATTGCGTAATTTGCGTCCGATCATTGTCGTTACAAGCCTATGAAAACAGTATAAATTTAAGCATACCACAGGCTGATGCTACGCGCATGTTTTAAAACAAAAATCTGTCAAACTTTTAGCCTCAGGTTGTCTTATTCCAACAATTTTGCATAAATTTCCATTATTTCGTGATGGTTTAAACAAAATTACATCAAAAAAAGACCGCAATATATATCACGGTCTTTCATCAAATATAATTCTAAAACTAGATTTTTATGCTATCTATCGCTCGATAAATGAACGAAGCATCCAAGCCATTTCTTGATGCATTTGCAGTAGACCCGTCAAAAAGTCTTCCGCCCCGACATCGTTGAATTGTGCATCGACACGATTGATGTCATCACGCAAGTTACGAATCATCGTCTCATGATCTTGCACAAGGTTCTGTACCATCATCGTCGCGTCAGGATAGGTGCCTGGTTCTTCATCTAAGCGTGTATTCTGCTTAAATTCCTGTAATGTCCCGATGGACATCGCACCATAACTGCGGATACGTTCCGCAATGTCATCAATAATGATAGCAAGCTGATCATACTCTTCTTCAAACATTTCATGTAACGCATGGAACAGGGTTCCGCGCACATTCCAATGATAATTTCTTAGCTTGGTACGCAGAACAAATTCATCTGCAAGTACAGTGGTTAAAACAGACACGACACCCTGTCGACTCTCATCGGAAATGCCTAAATCAGGTACGAGCGAGTGGTCGATTGTTGGTGTTGTAAATGTCATAAAGCTCCTTTCATAAAGTTATCAAACAGCATCTATACTATATCGAACCGATATTGATTTGCGATAATTCTAAAATAAGCCGAAAATGAGTATTGTCTGAAAAATTGATGATCGGGTAACTGAACCCGTTTAGAAAAACGCACGACAACAAACCAAAAGACAATTAATTTTAAACGAAAAATTTACTAAAAATTCAAAAAAATAGGTCAAAAAGCCTATAGCGCGCTAGACAATTTCCCTTTGCGCGGATAGACTCAAGTATAAGATAAAAGCGAGGTATGCACATGCGAACGCAATTGCGAGTCGCTGATCTAACGGTAGACCAGCTACAAAAACTTATAAAGAAGACCGTACAGGAATCTGTTGCAGAGGTAATGCTTGAGTTTCTGTTAACAGCACAAATAGAAGCTGAGATGGCGCAAGATGCGAAATTAGCAGAACGTGCCCGTAAGTCCCGGAAGGCAAAAGCACGGCGGGCAGATACCGCGCGCAACCTTGATGACTAAGACTCAAGAAAACGGTACACATAATCCTCATGTCTAATCGGCTTCGCGTGGCGATGCTCTCCAAAGCAAGCATCGTCGGCATTTACCAGCGCAAACTTGAAGAAATAGCCCGACACGATATTGAATTACTCGCGCTAGTCCCCCCTTATTGGCGCGATGAACGTGGCAAAATGCCATTAGAGCGCACTTATACAGAAGGCTATCAATTAGATACATTAGAGATGCGCTTGAATGGTAATTTCCATTTTCACTTTTATCGTGGTCTTATGCGTCGCCTACGCGCCTTCAAACCGCATATTCTGCATATTGACGAAGAACCGTATAATCTCGCCGCATGGCAAGCGATGCTGGTGGCAAGGCGCATCAAAGCAAAAACGGTGGTGTTTAGCTGGCAGAATATTCTACGGAAGTATCCGATGCCCTTCCGTTGGGGCGAACGGTGGGTATTGCGTAATACAGATGCACTCATCGCAGGGACACAGAGCGCCGCAGACGTGTGGCGGGCAAAGGGTTATCGTGGCACGATTGATGTTATTCCACAATTTGGCACAGATATTTCGCTCTTTAAACCGCCGGAAAAGCGGGAAATACGCCCATTTACGATCGGGTATTTCGGGCGTTTAGTGGAGGAAAAAGGGTTAAGAGTGTTGCTCGATGCCGTCGCACAGCTTAGTGGTGATTGGCGCGTACGCTTTATCGGCGGTGGACCACAACTCAATGACTTACAGAATCATGCTGAACGCTTAAAAATCAGCCATCGTGTGCAATTTATCGGTCAAATCCCTTCGGTAAATATGCCCGCACAATATCATCAACTGGATGTTTTCGTATTGCCGTCGCTCACCCGTCCCAATTGGAAAGAACAGTTTGGGCGCGTGCTTACCGAAGCGATGGCAAGCGGTGTCGCTGTGATCGGGTCAGATAGTGGCGCAATACCGGGTGTTATTGGCGAGGCAGGGGTGGTCGTGCCGGAAGGTGATGCCGGTGCATTAGCGCACATTTTAAACCAACTTCAGCAAGACACTGCCCTGCGCGCACATCTGGCGTTGATGGGTGTTGACCGTGCGGAAAAACACTTTACACATGAGCGCATCGCAGAAGAAACCGTGACCGTTTACCGCTCACTTTCCCCCTTAGATTAATCAAAACGCTCTGTTTTCTAAATCGGAAATCAGCCCTGACTAAATAGTTTGTTAATTTTGTCACAAAAACCAATTTTTCAGGCAAAACCTATGTTATCCTCTATATCAAAGTGTTACAAAGTATAGGAACCGATAGGAGATTGTAAGTTTATGTATTTCGATTGGCAAACACAGCGTATTATCCATAAGCAACGTGTGGAAGAAGCGCATAAAGAAGCACGCAAAGACCGTAATCGTCGCATCGCTATCTTCAACCTTAATTTGCCTTTCCTGGGTGGAAAGAAAAAGCGCAAATTCTAATGGCAATCATTACCATGATTGATAAAAGCGCCTCCAAAAGCCGGGGGCGTTTTTAATTTCTAACACAATTTTTCTAAGACTCCGGCACTTCTCATGGTAAATAGGGTTATACTATTACAAAGGGAGTGACCTACGCGAACATCAAGCGTATGTTAAAATATGTCAAAGTTTTAAGAAAAGTTGTCGATACTGTGCGCATAGTAAAACACACAATTATTGATCAAAAGCGAGGTGTCTGATGTCATCACGCGATACTGATGCGCGTCCGGTAGGATTAGTCGATATTCCTCTGGTAATGCGCCTAACGGATGCAAGTGTTGTGCTTGATAGCGCTCTTGCCTTTACCCGCGATGTGCGTGGACCTAATGGCGCGTTATTGACAAGTATTTTGCTCCCACAACGTGGGTTACATACGTTGCTTGCGCGGTCAGATAAACAGCAAGTCATTGGTCAGTTTCGTGTTAAAAATGACGAACCTAGAGCACAGATTATCTATGTTGCGCCGGGCTTAGAACAGGGACAGGATGATACCGCGTGGCTACAGATCTTTGATGCGATGACACGGGAAGCGGGCAAGCATAATGTCCACGCGCTCATCGCGGAAATTGAAGAAGATAGCACGCTGTTTGAAACCATGCGGACGGCAGGATTTGCAGTATATGCCCGACAACAAATTTGGCGCAGACTTCCACATGCGTATCAACATCCAACCGGCAATTTATTGGAAGTCAGAAAAAAAACAGAGGCTGATTTCACCTCAATCCAATCATTATTTGCGACCACCGTGCCCAGCTTACTGCAACAAATCGTGATACCCGATGACGATGACGATGGCTTAGTCTATCGTAAAAACAATCGTGTAGAAGCATACTTTACCCTCATCGAAGGGCGTAATGGTATTTATCTGATTCCGTACCTCCACGATGATATTTCTAGCGAAGCACCGGATATATTCGCGGCAGTGTTACGCGCACTCAATCAGCGTATCGACAAAGTCCCGCTCTATATGTGTGTACGTCGGTATCAGGATTGGTTTACGATGTCGCTACGGGTGCTTGGTTTTGAACCGGGACCACGACAGGCAGTTATGGTACGTCACCTGACCGCGGGGGTACGCCACGCACGCTTTAAATCTGTAGAAGCAGACTTACAGGCGAACCCGGTAAAACCGCCCACTAGACCATAACGCAAATTCATCTTACAATTAGTATATATACGAATTCAGGGCGTAGTGTCTGCTACGACCCTTCATCATTATATATAGGAGTAGCTAAAACGGCATTTATGGAACGACGCATAACGGATAACATAGATCAGCTCATGGGCGTGTTGCCACCGCATATCAATAACGCGCTGAATGATCATGGTGAGTTCGACAATTTATTGGAAGTTGTACTTGATCTTGGACGCTTACCCTCCGCTCGATTTACCACAGAAGAGATTACCCTTTCTGATCATGAAGTAACCCGCGCAGACCTAGACACCATTATCACCAACATCGGCGATTTTGATGCTGATAATCGTGCTGGTATGGAGCGCACCCTGCACCGTATCTCCGCCATCCGTAATCGGCGTGGCGATGTGGTCGGGTTGACCTGCCGTGTTGGGCGAGCGGTGTTTGGCACAATCGACATTATCGAACACCTGATTGCTTCCGGTCAGAGTGTATTATTGCTTGGTCCGCCGGGGGTGGGTAAAACGACCATGCTCCGAGAAGCGGCACGCGTACTTGCAGAAAGAAAGCGTGTGGTCATTGTGGATACCTCTAACGAAATTGGTGGTGATGGCGATGTGCCCCATCCGGCAATCGGGCGTTCTCGTCGGATGCAGGTTTCTCACCCTGAACGTCAGCATGAGGTCATGATCGAAGCGGTAGAAAATCATAATCCCGAAGTCATCGTCATTGACGAGATCGGGCGTGAACTTGAAGCACAGGCGGCACGTACCATCGCCGAACGCGGTGTGCAATTGATCGGTACGGCACATGGTAATGCGCTCGATAATCTGATGCTCAACCCGACCCTGTCCGACTTGATCGGCGGGATCGAATCTGTAACATTATCTGATGATGAAGCCCGGCGACGCGGTACACAGAAAACCGTGCTAGAGCGCCGCGCCCCGCCCACATTCCATGTGCTGGTGGAGATTCAAACGCGCAATCATTTGATCGTGCATGAAGATGTCGCCGCCGCGGTTGATGGGATTCTGCGCGGTAGACCGTTGCCCGTAGAAGTGCGCCGACGCGACGAAAATGGCGAAATCCTTGTGGATACTACCCAACCGGATATTGCCACGTCGATCACCACAGAAGGTGATGGCAAGCGCCCTTCGCGCAATGGGTCACGCCTCAACAAACAACCGGCATCCACCGCAGATTTTAAACCACGCGTCAGCAATGGTAGCGAATTACGCGAGTTAAAGGTCTATGCATATGGGGTTGCGCGGAATCGTCTGCAACAGGCGGCGAAACGTCTGCACGTCCCGTTACGGGTGCTAGAAGAACTGAATAAAGCCGATGCGGTGGTCACAGTCAAGAATTATTATCGCCGTCGCCCACGCTTAATTGTGGATGCAGAACGACGTGGCATGTCCATTTATGTGTTGCGGGCAAATACTGTTTCGCAGATGGAAAATTTCTTGATTGACTTATTCAATTTGGAAGTTAACCCACTTGACCCTTTTGGGGAAGCCCTGCGGGAAGCTGAACGGGCGATTGAGCAGGTCAATTCTGGTACAGAATATATTGATCTCTCCCCGCAAGATTCTAAGATTCGCAGTCGACAACATCAGATGGCACGCGATGCAGAACTTGTCTCTGAAAGTTATGGCGAAGAACCCATTCGCTATGTCAGAATCCGGCGTTAAGATCGCACACAAATTTCAACATAATTGATGAAGACGGCTCAGTGAGTCGTCTTTTTTGATTCAAACTGTTAGACAATAGTAAGGGGGATCACCTAGACTACAGACAATCAAGGAGATGATTATATGAAAAGACAATCACGTTTAACGGCACATCTTATTGTGCTGATTTTTGTGCTAGTACTTGTCGGATGCAGTAGCGATAGTGATGACCCCACAGAGGAACCCAGCGCAGACCCGACCCCTACCGCAGAAATAAGCGCACAGACCGAAGCAACCAGCGATGTTGATGCACTTTTCCCTGAAGATGTCACGGCAGAAACCGATTCGCACGGAGACAATTTACCGATGTTCATGGGTGTTGCTGATGGTGCCGTCGAATTTTCACTGGAAGTGTTCGGACCGCCCATTATCGAGGTTGTCAGCGTTGAAGAAACGATTGAATTACGGGTCATTGTCCCGCGCCAGCCATCCGGCAATTCTGGTATTATCACCATTGCCATGCCCGCAGACATTGCCATCGGCACACATGACATCGCCCTTATCACCACAGCATCGGACTCCCCCATCACGTTGACCGCACAATTCGATCATCTGGGCGACGACGAGTTATTTACCGTCGTTCTGTTAGAGACGCTTGAAAGCGCAACGCTCACCCTCATTGATACTGCACCAGACAATTTCACCGGAGAATTTATAATCGAAGCGCAAACCAATAATGGTGCAGTGCGCTTACAGGCAGATTTTGAGCATTTACCCATCACAGCAGAAGCTGACATGGAAGAAACCGAGAGCTGAGATACAGTTGGTTTAGCGCCATAGGTGTGTGCTTAGTCATCATCAGGGTGGATGGCAAAGGGATTCCCCGTGCCGAAGAACTGTGGCGCTTCCACAAATACCCCGGTTACATCTACCGCAACCAGACCGTCGGGCAGAATGATTTGCCCACTGGTATGGAGCTTGCGCCCGTCTTTGCGCTCAACCTTGCCCGTGACCGTCACTTCAGTTTGTAATGGTACCGCCCGCCGATACGATACGTTGAGATTGACCGCAACCACACGATAGCCATTCTGCCAGCATGCCGCGCCCATCGCTTCATCCACCAGAGAGGCAAGCGCACCACCATGAACATGCCCCGGAGGTCCTTCTTTGCTGGTATCTACAATGACAGTCCCCGTTACTTTGCCCTCTTCATCAAGAAATAATTGTAAACCAAAACCAGCAGGTACCTGTCCATAGGCAAAGCGTGAGCCGGCGATACGTTGCAATGCATCGTCACTCGCCTTCTCCGGCAGATTGTCATGATCCATAAGATGATCCTCAATTTAGCGTACGCAATAATCAAATAACGATTCGATTTTATCTTATCTTGGCGCGGTGTTAAAATCACATCGGAAAATGCACAACAAAATCAGTAGAGAAAGTGTAAGTTTATATGACAACAGCGTTCACAGTTAGCACAGATTGGCTGGCAGATCACCTCAATGACGACACCCTCAAAATTATCGACATTCGCGGGCATGTGTTACCGGCGAGTGAGCCACACCCGCATTATTTTCATCATCGGGACGATTACCTGCAAAGCCACATCCCCGGCGCGGTCTTCGTCGATTGGACAAGCGACATCACCGACCCCAACAGTCCGAACGGGACACAGATCGCCCCGCCCGAAGCCTATGCCGAATTGATGAGTCAACTCGGTATCAGCAACGACTCATTGATCGTGATTTACGACGATGCCAATGGCATGTTCGCCGCCCGCATGTGGTGGTCTTTGCGCTATTATGGGCATACCAACACGGTAATTCTAGCAGGGGGCTGGAAAAAATGGATTGCCGAAAACCGCCCCGTAACCGATGAAATTACATCGCGTGAAGCAACACATTTTGATGTACAGATTATGCCGAAAATTCGCCGTACCATCGATGAGGTTGCAGAAGCATTAGACGATGAAAACGTGGTGTTATTGGATGTGCGCTCATTAGCGGAGTTTAATGGCGAGGCATCCCGTGTGGAACGTGCCGGGCACATTCCTGGCGCGGTCAACCTATCCCGTAAATCACTCCTTGACGCTGACGGTCACTTGCCGGATGTGGACACGCTCAAAGCGACATTTGCATCCATCGGATTACATGATCCCGATCAAGAAGTGATTGTTTATTGTAATGGCGGTGTCTCTGCGAGTTTTGGCATGGTCGCGCTCAACACAGCAGGTTTCAATAATGTTGCTGTGTATGATGGCTCATGGAAAGAATGGGGACGGGATGCCTCCCGTCCGATAGAATAGCAAGTAGGGGCAGAGGCAAACTGCATGCGCTAATCATACCTCTGCCACTATCGCGATTACACATACGTAACGCAAGCCCTAGACGTATAGTTACAAACGGGTCATTAATGCGCTCCGTTCGAACGTTCTCGCGCCATACCACATGAGGGCAAATGCCAAAGCCCACAACACAGATCCAATCACAAAAACCATCAGCGGTCCAAAATACACCACACCACCCAATTGCCCTAGAAGCAATAATATCAGCGGGATCACGACCAGACCACCCAATTGATAGGCTTCTTGAAATGTACTCACCCGTGAAGATACCAGTACCATCGCTCCCAACCCCATACCGGATGTTGCAGGTGTCACCCACAGGATCAACAGTAACCACGTTGGGTTAACCACAAAGATTCCATCCATAAGCGTAAAAGTGGTCAACGTAATCACCAACACAAACGCGATATAGCCCACCAACCCAACAGCCACACCCGCCAACCACGGTCCAAGCAACTTGGCGATATATAACTCATGGTCAGTCGTCGGGGCATAGAGCAACGCTTCTAATGTCTTGCGTTCTTTCTCCCCTGCAAAGCTATCCGCGGCGATTACATTAGCGACCATCGTGGGCAATAGCAGATACAACGGCGGGAATAACAGGTTGAAGATCAAGAATGTGATTCGTTGGACTTCATTCTCATAACCATCAAGTTGATCGCTGATTGTATCGGGCAAATTGTCAAAGAATGTACTAGTTTCACGCCGAAAATCAGTAATAAATTCTGAATCAGGGTCAGCAGTGGCAAAAAACACCCCACCAACCCCCGGTAAGATGACTAGAATCAACAGAGGAACGATAATCAATGGCATGAGTACCGCTTTGCTCTGTAAGACAACTTTCAAGTCTTTGCGAATAATGGTTCTTATAGCACGACCGTTCATGGATCAACGCCCCTTTGTAATGATTATGTCTAACGACGATGCAACGCCATGTAAATATCTTCAAGCGATGTCTGCTGTGGAGTGAGTGCATAAACCCGCACACCGCCCTGTACGAGCGTAGCCAACATATCCGGCACTGCTTCACGATCATTGACAGTGATGGTTAAGTCGTCGCTTGTGGTGATTACTTTCAGCAACGGGTGCTGATTCAGTACTGTCTCTGCCAGATCAATTCGGTCTACTTCCAATGTATAGCGCATTTCCGCGCCGATTTCTTGCGCGAGTTCGCGTGGTGTACCGATTGCGACCATACGCCCTTTTTCCATCACAGCAACCCGATTACACAGGCGTTGTGCTTCCACAAGATTATGCGTACACAGAAACACCGTTCGCCCTTCGTCACGGCTGACGTGTCGAATCATGTCGTGAACTTCTTGCGTAGCAATCGGATCAAGTCCTGATGTTGGCTCATCAAGAAAGATCAATTCTGGCTCATGCAAAAATGCCCGCGCTATCGCAAGCCGTTGTTTCATGCCTTTGCTATACGCACCAACCTTATCACCCGCACGGTCTGACAAGCCGAATTGATCTATCATGTGGGCAACACGCGTATTTACTTGCTGTTGTGGCACACCATAAAGATCAGCATAAATTCGCAGGTTATCAATCGCGGTCAGGCGTTCATCTAGTGAGGGCGTTTCGGTCAATACTCCGGTGCGTTTGCGTAAAGCTACACTTTCGGTTGCAGGGTTATAGCCCAATACATTGAGCGTGCCACTATCTGCCTGCAATACTCCGTTCAACAAGCGTACAGTGGTCGTCTTACCCGCGCCGTTATGCCCTAAAAAACCAAAGATTTCGCCGGTTTCTACTGACAAAGAAAGACCATCCACCGCATTTACATCGTCAAAGGCACGGGTTAGCTGGTTGGTCTGGATAGCATAATCAGGCATCATCAAACATCTTTCTCCTACTTACCTATGTGTGTAGGCTTCTATGTTATGAAGCGATCAAGTCTATATGAGTCGCATCACAGGCATCCATCACTATAGAGTACTGTTATTATCGCATTCAATTGTGGAGAGATTGTGTGCAATTGATGGGGTAATTTTCAGGATTAATAACGAACCATACTCACAAGCGAGAAAAACCTCACTCCTTTGAGATATACCTACAGGAGTGAGGCAATACGCTAATGTCTATTGCAATTCGAGTGATTGTTCCTTCACTCTATTGACGATCATTTCCTCGAACTGTTCGCGTGGAATCGCGCCGAGGTCTTCATCTGAACGTAGACGCACACTGACCGTACCATCTTCCATATCGCGGTCACCGACAATCAGCATATACGGGATATTTTGAGCGCGCGCGTTACGGATTTTCCCGCCCATACGCGCCTTACCATGATCGACCTGTACCCGGATACCCTTTGATTTCAGGCTAGCGGCGATGTCGTTGGCATAGTCAATGTGACTATCCGTAATCGGAATCAGCATCGCCTGTATTGGTGCCAGCCATACGGGGAATGACCCGTTAAAATGCTCGATCAAAATACCGACAAATCGTTCCATACTGCCAAACGGCGCACGGTGGATCATCACCGGACGATGGCGCTCGTTGTCTTCACCGACATATTCCAGTTCAAAGCGTTCTGGAAGCGTGTAATCGACCTGCACCGTACCCAATTGCCATTCACGCTTGAGCACATCGCGGAAGATAAAATCTAGCTTAGGACCATAAAAGGCGGCTTCGCCTTCTTCGACGAAATAGGG
>DAOTXB010000124.1:0-1647 GCA_034435575.1 Anaerolineae bacterium | reverse complement strand
TCTGCTTTTTTCTCCAGCCCTACCTCATCCAGCACAGCATTGACCACCTCACGCATGAGATGGCGCAAGTTTTCATCTGTATCCTGCATAGGAGCGACCTCCCGCGACGCGCGGACAGCATCTTCTAACGAATAGCCACCGATTACGGTTAGTGCCAACGTGAGCAAAAGGGTGAGCAATTCGCCCTGCACCGCGTTTAGCTCCGGTACTGCCAGCAGAAGCACCCCGACGAGTAAGGTGACCAGTGCCACGATCACACGTCGTGATTTCAACGCTAGCAGAATCGGGTCAATGAGGGGTATGCGATTATCTTTGTCGTACATTTGCGTTATCTCCTTAATTATTGGTTGGTGATATGAGGGGTATCTACGGGAGTGCCTGACGATGTACCCCCGCAGATCGGCACCCGTTACAGATCGCGTAATGCGCGGATTTCACGCTCGATCCATGCTAGTCGTCGGGCTAATTCGCGAACAATTTGTGGTTGTGTGAGGAAGTCATCGAGGTCGATGGGAGTCTCATTGGTGTTGCGATCATTTTCCAATTGGTCGCGCCGGTTTTGTTCACATTGTTGTCGTTCGGATAAAAGCGCCGGATCATGGGCATCTAAGATGCTCCCCACAGTGTCGATTTCCGCATCACTCGCGGAGTCATCCAGATGAATGACGATGCCAGAGGCTCCTGCACTCACGCCAATGACCCGTTCTTGTAGCACATCGCGCAATGTGCGGTCTAAGGCTTCGATATTGATTGTGCGCCGTGTAAAGCGAATATCGATCATGGTTAGCTGACCTCCCGTACTGTGAAACCAGCGACCTCTCGTCCGCCAGCAGTGCTACCCGCATAGATGCGCCCGGTGCCACCGCCTACTGACCATTGCAATTTGATGGTATGACTGCCCGCAGACAGTCCAGTTTTTAAAAGCGCGAAGCTGACAACCGCGCCGTGCGTCGCAGTAGAGACTGTCTCCAGAATGAGACCTTCCACACCGCCCTGACGCACACCGTCAACGGTGACATCGAACATCATGTTTGCGTTGTTCAGGTTATTGGTGATCGTGGCGAAGAAAATAATCAACACGTCGCCGCCAGTTGTGGTGATGGTATGGCTGAAATTGGTCGCGTCCACATCGACAAAACTGGTTGATGTGGTGGTGTAGTCGGTTGCGGATTGCAAGTATTGTGCGGTGACGGGCGCTTTTAGGGTGGCGAGGTTTTCGCCGATGGTGTTCATATCGTCGGCGGTCACAATTTCGTTGACCTGCCAATTGGTTTTTGGGGGTGTCCACATAAGGGTTTCTCCTCTGATTATTATCTTTAGGGCTGATAGTCATACAAGTATCTGTAACGCTAATATAGATAGCTGAGCGCTGTTTCAGTGTTGAGCTGGCTGACATTGAGCGTCCAGAAATTGCCGGGGTTTGCGGGTTCGAGCATCCATGTAACGACGTGACGTGTGCCACCGTGTGAGATATGATGATCTTCCGCGATGATGCGATAGGGTGCGTTGTGACCGGCCTGGCTTTCCTGTAGGGTCACAATGTCTAACAGAGTACGGGTGATGACAGCATCGGGATGGTCAACCGCTTGTAGCGTAACGGCGCGGAATGTGCCCCGTGCCTTGGCATGTCGGGCGAGTTCAAAGGTC
>DAOTXB010000123.1:0-3214 GCA_034435575.1 Anaerolineae bacterium | reverse complement strand
CGCCCCACATCGTGACGCGCATTCCGACCTATGATCCCGACAATGACCGGCTCTTCAGCAAAGAGCAAGAATTGATCGAGCTGGTGCAATCGCGTTTACAATCGGGTCGTCCCGTGGTTGTCTACGCCCGACAGACGGCGACCAAAGACATCCAGCCCCGTATCGAACGAGTCATACAAGAGAATGTGCCAGAAGCCCGTACCTATGTCTTGCGCAACACCGTGACCGCCGAACGCCGTGAGAAAGTCATCGAACAGCAGATCAAAGCGGGTGTAAATGTGCTGATATGTAATCCTGAGCTGGTTAAGACCGGCCTGGATTTGATCGCATTTCCGAGCCTGATTTTCTATGAAATCACCTTCAATCTGTCGACGATGTTGCAAGCAGCCAGCCGTTCCTACCGCTTGAATCAGGAGCAGGCGGAGTGCGAAGTGATCTACATGTTCTAGTGCGCCTAATCACGGGCGTTGTAATCTCCCTCAAAGAGGGAAGTAAGATGATAACAATGCAATAACTTACTAGTGCAATACAGTTAGCATCAACTGAAAGGAAGATGTGAACATAGCATCTGTATAAAGCGGAATAAGAGAAGCCAGAAATTCTCAAGAAGTTCTGCAAGCACTGACCCACATGGCTAAAGCTATACTGCCTGAATCCTAGTATCCAGAGGGAAATGTAGCCCCTCAAAGAAGACTGGCTGTTCACTTTGAGAACAGGGTGATTGAATTGATCGTAGAACGCAAGTCAATGTGTTATTCACCTGTTTCGCCTCGCATACACGGGGTCAAGGATACGAAAGGGGAGCCTAAATGGGTCTAATGTTACAACGCAACGGAATTAGGGATTGTCTAAGTGCCGCGAGGCATAAGATAACGGAGTGTCCATAGTAGTCAGCGTCAGGGTAATGCCTGATACAAGGCGAAGGGACACAGGTATTCAAACTGAAAGGAATTTATCATGACAAGCGAAATGCTCTTAGCTGAAAACTACCTATCAGTAGTCAACGACCGAGGTAAACGAAATCTCCCTCTAACACGCGTATATCGCAATATGCGAAAACGTGGTCTATTTCTGAAAGCGTATGGAAAGATTTCTCAGAATGCAGGAGCAACAACTATAGGAACAGATACAACCGATACTATCCAAGGCATGTCTCTCGAACGCATCGATAGAATTATCGAAGAGTTGAGAGATGGGACGTATCAATGGAAACCAAGTCGGCGCGTTTATATCCCAAAAGGAAAAGGTAAAACACGCCCAATTGCGATACCAAATTGGAATGATAGACTTGTACAAGAAGTCATGCGAATGATACTTGAAGCATACTTTGAACCCCAATTTATGGATACATCACATGGTTTTCGTCCTAACAGAAGTTGCCACACTGCGCTGGAACAAATCAAAACGACGTGGAAGGGAACAAAATGGTTCATTGAAGGCGACATCAAGGGCTGTTTTGACAATATAAATCATGAAATTGTAATCAAGTTGTTAGGTCAACATATCCAGGACAATCGTTTTCTGAAACTTGTGAGAGATGCCTTAAAAGCGGGGTATCTTGAAGATTGGAAATATGAGCAAACCTTCTCAGGAACACCACAAGGTGGGATTATTAGTCCAATTCTATCCAATATAGTGTTACATGAGTTAGATAAGTATGTGCAACAAACACTCATACCCAAATACACACAAGGTAAAACGAGAAAGGTACACCCGAAATATCGGAGCGCCTACTGGAAAATAACGAAAGCAAGAAAACTGGGACAAGTTGAAAAACTGAAAGGCTTGTACCAAGAACTTCGACAATACCCTAGTGCTAAGCAAATTGATCCTAGTTACAGACGGCTCAGATATGTGAGATATGCTGACGATTTTCTTCTAGGTTTTATCGGCTCTAAAGATGAAGCAGAAGAAATAAAGCAAGAATTGAAAATGTTCCTAGCAAATATCCATCTCACATTAGCTGAAGATAAAACAAAAATAACACATGCTAGAACAAGTAGTGCACGTTTTCTTGGATATGATATTACAACGTCATGGAACAATACAAAGATGACAAAACACAAGAACAAGAAAATGAAGACGCGCTCAGTAAATCAGAGTATACAGCTATATGTACCTCATGAAGTAGTCACAAGATGGGTAAAACGCTACACAAAGAAAGGAAAAGCTAGACATCTAGGTTACCTTAATAATCTATCAGATTACGAAATTGTGCTTACATATGGTGCTCAATTGAGAGGCTTAGTCAATTACTATGCGTTAGCAAGCAATACAGGTAATGCTATCGGGAAAGTTAGATGGTATTGCATGGAAAGCTGTCGTAAAACACTGGGTGTGAAACATAAAATAAGAAGCACTAAGACTCTATACAAGAAATACTACACGCAACAACAGAGCGGAAACTACTGGAAACACATAGAAATTGTAATAAAGAGGGAAAATAAAACACCACTTGTCGCCCGATGTGGTGAAACACCAATCGTTACCCAAAAACTATCATACACACCAAATGATGAAATTCCCCCATTCGTTATAGCGGGAAGAAAAAGCGAACTTGTCACAAAACTTCTAGCAGGTGAATGTCAGTTATGCGGTAAAACTTCCAATCTGGAAGCACATCATACCCGAAAACTGAAAGACCTCAAGAAGCGATGGCAAGGGCGTTCTAATCCGCCTGCATGGGTACAAAGCATGATTGCGAGAAATAGAAAATCTATCGTAGTTTGCAAGGAATGTCATAATGACATCACATTTGGTCGATATGATGGCAAAAAGTTGAATTAAGAATACTGGCGAGCCGTGTGCGATGAAAGTCGCAAGCACGGTTCTGAGGGGGCTTGTCTGGAAAAGTGCTTTGCAATGTAAAGTAACTCTCTGGCTTGCTACCCTACCGAGGGCACGATGGAACACACCGCTGTCCAGTTAATGAGTCGCAAACAACGCGCCGCCAAAATCCTGACCGGTGACACCGGTTTGACTGGATTGGACGCGCTCACTGAAGGGGAGGGCGGGTTTGAAACTGCCTTGCTCAATGCGATCACTGAAACCGATGACCTCATCGACCCGCGTGACCTGTTCACACAGGATGCGGTGGATGATGAAATCACCAGCGAAGACAATGCCTTCTGGAATGTGGAAGTCGATGAAGACGACAACGCGAATCAGACCTTACGCACTTTTGATCCTGCCATTCTGGAAGAAGTCGCAGATG
>DAOTXB010000122.1:0-7919 GCA_034435575.1 Anaerolineae bacterium | reverse complement strand
GAGGTAAGTTAATGCTGTGCTACAGTCATTATCGAGTAGAATGACCGATTGTGCCGCCCACCAATAATAGCGACTGAGAAAAAATTCACCCTCACTCGCGTTGGCAATCGCGTTATCAAATGATGTGCGGGCGTTGGTGTATTGCTCTAGGCGCATAAACGAACGCCCGAGTAGATAATGGCAATTTGCTAATTCAGGATTGGCTTGTGTGCAGCGTGTAAAATAATCCGCTGCCTGATTAAAATCACCGACTTCGCTGAAGTAGTAATCGCCCAAAAATTGTAGTATACGCGGATAGTCAGGATTGCTTTCCAGCACGGTTTCTGCAAGGGCGATAGCGCTCTCCGTGTATGATGAATCCCCTTCAATGCTTGCTAATTCATCATTTAAGTACATCATATCGGATGCGATATAGTGATAACTCGGTGCAAGGTCATAAGCGATTTCAAAATCTACGAGTGCGCCTTCCCTGTCGATTAGATTAGGCGACAACCACTTGATTAACCCGCGCGTATAATAGGCTTCTGAACTATCGGGATAAACATCAAGTGCTTGATTGGCTGTGGTCAAGGCGCGTTGATATTGGTCGAGTTCATAATATGTCTCGGCAAGACTGGCAAGCGCACGCGCACGGGCAGGTGCCATCATGTCTGGATTAGCTTCTACGGCTTGTGGTGACGCAATTTCTAAGGCATGTAGGGCGCTAGCGATGGCTTCTCCATAATTCCCGGCGGTACTATAGGCTCTGGCACGGATTGACCATGCATCCGGTGAAAAGGGATTTGCCGTCACGGTGTTTTCCGCCGCTTCAATTGCGTCGCTCTCACGATCATACATAATTAAGCCGAGGGTATAGCGATAATGAATCCCTATATTATTTGGTACGGAGGGCATAAGTTCTTCGTATACATCAACTGCTTCTTCGACTGAGCCACGCATCCATGCTTCATCCGCACGGTTGATGTTGGTGGTGGGGTCTTGGGTGGGGGTGGGTTCTGGAGCGCGGGCTGTTGCAATCGAATCCCCCGCGTTGTTCATCACATCTGCAACCATTGTGCTGACCTGTGGCGCGAATTCGTCCTGATTTTCGTAGACGGTGATGCCCGCGGCGACTGCCAATGCTGTGATAACCAGCAGAAACAGTAAACGCCATGGCATACCCCTGCGCGGTTTACCGCCACGCTGATACCGTTTTGGTGTACGTAACTGCATGTTTATGAGCCTCCAGTCTGTTCGGTGGATTCTTGGCTTAAATCAAGGTCAAGTGTGTTACCAAGCCCAGCATAATTAGGACAGGTTTGTGTAATTGCGCGGAAACCCGCTTCAATGTCCTCAATTGCGCCTTCGGTGCCGGTGCGGGCGCGTGCCATGGTGAGCGAATCACGTAAAATTGACCACGCGTCATCACAATTACCCAGATAATAATGCGTCAAGCCTTGATAATAGGTGCAGGATAAACTTTCTGGTACGGCTTCTGAACAGGCTTCAAAGGCGGCAAGCGCGGTTGTCCAGTCATTGTTTTCATTGTAAATCATACGCCCGAACTCAAATTGTACATCCGCAAATATCGGGTCTTCAGTATCTACTGCTTCTCGGGCATCGGTACAGTAGCCAAGCGCACGGTTAAACTCGCCGATTTTGCGATAGGCAGTACACAGGCGCAACATCGCCCGTGCGTTGCGTGGTTGGATCGCCAGAATGAGATTGTAAATATCAATCGCTTCTTGATCGCGGTTTTGCGCTAAATATTGAAATGCCAGCTCAAAATAGGTAGGGATGCGATTTGGATCAAGGGCAATCGCTTGCTCTAATTGTGATGTGGCTTCAAGATTTTCGCCGAACCAGCTTAAAGCGAAGGCGTAGGCACGACGGGCATCCGCATCATATGGTGCGAGTTCGACGGCACGCAATCCGGCATCTACCGCATCGGCATAGCGCGCGGTACCTACATAACCACGGGCTAGAGATGCATACAATGGGGCATAAGTCTCATCATAATCCAGACCGTTCACAGCAACAGACACCGCCTCGGATTCGCTATCATCAAAAACAAGTGCACTAGCACGAAGCGCGTATCCGCGTGGGTCGGTCAAATCAAGCTCGATAATGCGCTCGCCAAGTTGTTCGGCAATGTCATACTCATTCAGGTCGATCAGGAGTTTGCCATATTCGTACAAATAATCGATGTTATCCGGGCGTTGGCGTACCACCTGTTCCCACAGGGCAGACGCGCCGATGAGATCACCACTTAAGCTCAGGGTGGTAGCTTCGGTTGCTAATTGACTTGGAAAGGGCGTTGGCGTTGGTCCCATGCCGACAACATCCATCGCGACTTGCTCAACACGGTCAAAGTTAAAGTAAACTAACGCCATGCTCAACCCGACGAAAGCGACAATATAAAATAACGTTCTTAGAGGACGGCGGCGTTGTCGCCTATCCCCGAAGAACGACTCTGAATAATCACGTTTGATCTGCATCTGCAAACCTCAATCTCGTGTTTGGGATGAAATGTCCGCTATCCGTAGCCCCCACCAATCGGGGTGGGCGGAACTGCTGTGGGCGGTGGCACGGTAGGTACAGTCTGATTCGCGAACCCGGCACAATTCTCCTGGATGTTGCCGAGACCGATTTGAATCGAACTGATCACCGAAGATGCTTCGCCCTGTGTTTGTGCACGGAGTCGTGATTCTTGTAGAATCTCCCACGATTGATCACATTCACCGAGCCAATAATGGGCTAGTCCACGCAGATAATAACACTCGATTTCGTCTGAACCGAGGCGGATACATTCCTCGAACGATTCGATAGAGCCTTCATAGTTGCGTCGATTGTATTGCATCTGTCCACGCTGACGATAGGCAGAGGCATAGGAGGGGTCTAGCTGAATGGCAATGTCACAATAGGGCTGTGCGACTCTAAAATCGGCATCCTCTACCCCTGCAAATGTTTCACATAGGCGCAAATTTGCTTTCGCATTCCCCGGGTCCATTTCTAAGATACGAAAATAGGTGGCGATTGCCATTTCAGGATTATCGACCCCCGGCAAGGTGTATAAACGTGCCAGATAAAAATATGGCTCCGCAAGATTTGGTTGCATTGCAATCGATTGTTCCAGATATTCGATGGCTTCTTGATAGCGCCCGACATAGGTCAATGGGAATTGATAGGCGAATAGTGAGAAACGATCATTAGGGTTGATCTCGATGGCGCGAGCGCCTTCAGTCACGCCTTCTTGCCAACGTCCGAGGTTGGTATAGGCGACACCAGATGCCGCATATAATGGAGCAAAACTCGGGTCAATGTCGATACCTAAAATTGCCGCTTGAATGGCTTCTGCGGGCGAACTCCACATCAGCGCCCGTGCTTTGAGTGCATAGCCACGCGGGTCTTGTGACGATGTGGAAATCATGTGTTCCGCTACAGGAATCGCGTCTTCGACCAGATTCATGTCGATCAACATACTGCCGTACTCATACAGATAGTCGGGGTTATCCGGTTGCTGTTGCAGGGCAGATGAAAACATATTGACAGCACCCCCAACGTTGCCTTCAATGTACATTTGACTGCCCTGTACAGCAAGGGAACTGGCAAATGGGGTAGCTGTTGGTGCAAAACCGACTGCTTCCAGCGCGGTGAGTTGAATGCGATCAAATTGAAGTGCTAGAAAAACCGCAATCCCCCCCAGCATAATACCGAATACGAGCACACCTCTGGAACCCATACCCCGTCGCTTGTTGCTGAAAAATGGTCGATTATAATCTCTACGAACTTGCATGTATTGCCTCTAAATAACTCAGTCTTGATTGCTGATGATGAGATTACACGATAAAACTTACTAGAGTCTGACTTTTTTACGTGTTCGCGTAGTAATCATCACGCGTATATTCACAGTATAAGAGGATACAGGTTGGAATTCCACCACGTTTACCCACCGAAATGTAAGAAAAGTATCAAATCTGTGTCATAGATGAGGTTGACGCAAATTATGGTTGGTCTTCTTCTACGGTGTATGATTCTGGTTGCTCATGATCCAACACTGTAAATAACACGGGGTCACTGCTGACCTCTGTTCCATCTGTGAGGGTCGCGGTTGCGATGAGCACATGGTCGCCAATATCCAGCGTCCACCAATGCGACCAGGGCGCATCTGTCACGGTTGCAATATTCACAGAATCCAGCGTATAGGTCACGGCGACTGTGTCATTTGGCACACCGGCTGTTAGGCGCAATCGTTGTGTATTTATCGGCAATACCGGGGAAATTTCAAAGATTGTATAGGGGTCAGGTTCCAGTAAACGCACATCGTCATTGATTGTCATCAACAAGGACTCCGCATTGGGTGGTAACGGGCGAATGCCATTACGCGCACCCCACTCCTGTGCCTCTTGTGGCAAGACGATAAAGACCTGTTCTATGCGCTGTTCATCCGGTGTGTTCTCATCTGCGAGTAAGCCGGTTGAACGGTTAATTTCATGAATTTGATAGATGTTATCCTCGTCAGTCGGCATAGTCCCCGGCAAAAATAGCTCGACAATTGTGCGTTCACAGGCACGAGTGGGCAACAATCCACTCAAAGCACAGACTTCTGCCCTTCGTAGACCTTCTGGTTCGACAAAATTGACCTGTGGCTGACCGCGTAATACCTCTCGCATGAAGGCATTCCAGATGGGACCCGCGCCACTGATTCCGGTAACGTCCACCATCGATGTGTTATCTGCGTTGCCCACCCATACCCCGACCACAAGATTGGGTGTATAGCCCATGACCCAATTATCACGGAAGTCGGTGGTTGTGCCGGTCTTGGCGGCGGCAGGTCGTCCAATGCTCAACGCGCTATTTTGCCCAAACGACGGTATACGGGCGTGCTCATCGCTGAGAATATCTGTGATGATATACGCCAGTCCTTCGTCCAAGACCTGACGGCTTAATTGTGGCGGTGTCCATTCGTAAAGGCTTTCGCCTGTTTGTGTGGTCACGCTCAGAATGTAGGTTGGTTCCATGAATCGCCCGCCGTTGGGGAAAATACTATAAGCCTGTGCCATTTCTATCAGTTGTACCTCGCCACCACCAAGTGTGATCGCAAGGTCAATATTGGTATTGTTGGCAAGTGTGGTGATTCCGGCATCGGTGAGCAAATTAACCAACGGCTCAATACCGGCGTGTTCTAGTGCGATTACGGCTGGAATGTTATAGGACGATGCTAGCGCTTCACGTGCCAGTACGGGACCATGTTCGACCAGCCCAAAATTTGCCGGAGTGTAGCTTTCTAAACGTCGTGTGACGAAGGGGGTTTCAACATCGAGCATCATGGTAGCGGCGGTATACGGTTCAGGGTTGTTGGGGTTCATTGCCGCGGCATAGGTGAACGGTTTTAAGGCGCTCCCCGGTTGCCGGAGCGAGAAGGCGGCATTGACCGCACCATCTATTGACTCGTCGAAATAATCAGGACTGCCGAGCATGGTCAATACCTGACCCGTGAACGGATCAATGGCGACGATGGCGGCATTATTGGCGTTGGCAGGCACGCTGTTATCACCTAAAGCTGGCGAATTGAGTCGTGTAAGTTGTCGTTGTGCGATTTCCTGCGCGGTATTTTGCCAGTTGAGATCAACAGTGGTGATGACCTCTAAACCTTCGGTATACAGTTGTTCCGGGTAATCACGTTGGAGTTGTGCCCAGACGGTCATGACAAAATGGGGTGCTTCAATCGGGTAGGGTGTAGCGGCGAATTGTAATGCGTCATTTTGTGCAGTGGTGGCGTCATCCTCACTGATGGAACCCTGTTGCGCCATTAAGCCGAGGACAACGGCTTGACGCGCCTGTGCAGAATCAAGGTTCGTCAGTGGATTGTGTGCGGTTGGATTTTGCACAATGCCTGCCAGTAGCGCACATTCGGCTAATGATAACGCTGTTGCCGATTTGCCAAAATATGCCCGTGCCGCCGCTTCGATGCCATAAGCAAGATTACCAAAATCGGTCTGATTTAAGTACAGCGCCAGTATGTCGTCTTTGCTGTAGGCTGTTTGCAACTGTACCGCGAGAATCATCTCACGCAGTTTGCGCTTTACTGTGCGCTCGGCACGTTGTTGCGGGTCAAGCAATAAATTGCGGGCGACCTGTTGTGTGATTGTGCTCCCACCCGCGATGATCTCTCCGCCGCGCAGATTTATCCACAAGGCGCGGGCGATGCCTGCAATATCCACCCCCGGATGTTCGTAAAAATTTGCATCCTCAGTCGCGATGATCGCATTCTCGCAATGATCCGGTATTTGTTCGAGCGTGAGCGCGGTGTTTCGCCCCTGTGATGGGTCGGAAATTTCGTAGAGTAAGGTGCCGTTGCGGTCATAAATTCGCGTGGAGGGCAGGGCTAGTCCGGCTTCTAATTCGCCTATAGACGGCAAATCGCGTATTAACCAAACGTAGAGAATTCCAAATGCGAACAGCGTGCATGTTAATACTATCAGCAGGGCTTTGCGCCAACGCGGTAATTGTTTGATTTTTTTTATAATGGATTTTAGCGTTTTCATAGGCTAAATCTTACCAGACAGTGGTTCTATTATGCGATAGTCGATTATCCTACGCTATACTGATGCTCTGAATATCCATTGATAATTGGGATTTCATCGGTATTATGCACATAGTTTCATGAAGAAAGCACGATTTTATGCTGATATTGAAGTCGCGATTCTATAAGTTACACGTGATTATTTTATCTCTATTCATAATGGTGGTAACTCATCCGATTGAAGCGCGAGCGCAGAGCAACGAGCTAGAAGATTGTATGCTCATTATCGGCGATTCTGTCGCTTATGGCAGTGCTGTATTTGAAGTGCCGATGCAGGGCTTTCCGGTGATTCAAACCCCACCATTTGCCCGATTTGTTGATCGCGCGTTGCACGATGCTGGTGCGTATCATCTGGGCGTTTATGATTTGAGCGTGGAGGCTTCTTCATTGACGGGAACATTACCCTATACTACGACATTGGAATATGTTTTCGCGTTGGCGCAACGCTGTGAGCTGGTTGTTATTTTCCCGTGGTTAAATGAATTACGTACTATCCTTGATGACAACTCAACTTCGCGCTTTATCAGCACAATCACTTTGTTTGTAAATACGTTTCGGCAGGTAAATGTTGATAATACGATTGTCATGATGAATTATTATCCGACGATGACATCTGCACTGGGCGAACGAATTTATGAGGGCAGTATCACCAATGAGACGGTATTACGGGCGAATCTGGCGCTGGCGGACGCGTGTAGCTCTGCAGGGCTAATCGGTAATATTGGCGGGGTAGTATGTATGGATATTTTCTCTTTATTCCCTGATTTTAGCCATGTGTTTACAACGCTTGACCGTGCTACATTTGACGTATCTGGCTATCGTCCGGTGTTGCCCGAACAGTCCAATCTGCTAGATATATTCTGGCGCGAAAATCCGAATGGTGTGATACGAGGTGATGGCGTGCATCTGAACGATATTGGTAAGCAAAGACTGGCAGATGCGCTCATCAACATGATCATGGATTATGACGCGACATTGCTCACTTTCACTGTTGATGATCTGCCATGATGATAGGGTGTGCAATCTTTGTGGATGTAAGGATGCGGTATGCAAATTGTGAGGTAATTCTGCCAGAAAATTTTTGCTTCTCGACTATACTACAGTAAAGAAAGCATTGTTAATGGATGCATACGGGATGCTAAATGCTTATTATCATTGATTATCTGATGTGTGTCCTGTTCGATGTACGGTGAGGAGAAGCAAGTTTTTGTGGTGGAAACGGTATTTGAAAGCGCTTGGTGTCTTCACAATAACACTGCTTATCTTTACCGCTTGTGGGGTAAAGCGCACCGGTGATGTCGCTGTTTTGCCGACTCGGGTGCAATTCCCGACGGACGTAGTCACTAGCGCTGAC
>DAOTXB010000121.1:0-6765 GCA_034435575.1 Anaerolineae bacterium | reverse complement strand
TGCGATCATCGTGTCATTGATGCATTGAATTTACTCCGCGCAGTTATCGCGGATCGATTAAATACACAGCAAAGTCTTGTTCAGAACGTACAGGCTATGTGACGCTACAAGGCGTACTTATATTAGGAGTTTCACCCTTATGAAAACATTACTTATTCTCGGCGCGGGCACAGGTGGCACAATGGTCGCCAACCGCATGGTGCAAGAACTTGACCCTGACGACTGGAAAATCGTCATCGTTGACAAAGAGGAAACCCATTACTACCAACCCGGATTTCTCTTCATCCCCTTCGGCATTTACAATGCAAAAGACGTGGTTAAGCCCAAACGCAACACCTTACCGCCGGAAGTCGACGTTGTGTTTAGCGACATTGAACTGATCGAACCGAACGACCACCGCGTTACCCTCACACGCAACAACCGTATTATCAATTACGATTATCTGGTGATCGCCACCGGCACCAACCTCCATCCAGAAGAAATTGACGGCATGACCGGCGATGGCTGGTACAAGAATATCTTCGACTTCTACACACTTGAAGGCGCAAAAGCACTCGCACGCTTCCTCAAATTCTGGGAAGGCGGGCGCTTAGTTCTCAATGTGGCAGAAATGCCGATTAAATGCCCCGTCGCCCCGCTTGAATTTCTCTTTTTAGCCGATGCCTACTTCACTGAAAAAGGGATGCGCGATAAGGTTGAATTGATCTACGCGACTCCATTATCAGGCGCGTTCACTAAACCTCGGGCGGCGGCTATTCTGGGCGATCTGCTGGACGAAAAAGGTATTATCGTCGAACCTGATTACAACATTGGCGAGGTTGATAGCGAACGCAACGTGATTAGCTCCTTCGATGAGCGCGAAATTCCCTATGATCTGCTCGTTACAATTCCCACACACATGGGCGCAGATGTGATCGAACGCAGTGGCATGGGCGATGAACTGCAATTCGTCCCGACCGATAAATACACCCTCCAAGCCCGTGACTATGAAAATATCTACGTCATCGGCGATGCCAGCAATGTCCCGACCAGTAAAGCCGGTTCTGTCGCCCACTTCATGCTCGATGTCGTGATCGAAAACTTGCTCCGTAGCATGGACGGTTTAGCACCTGTTCCCGCTTTTGATGGACACGCCAACTGCTTTATCGAATCTGGTTATGGTAAGGGCTTTTTGATCGATTTTAACTACGACATTGAACCGTTACCGGGCAAGTACCCCTTACCGGGAGTTGGTCCATTCTCACTCTTAAAAGAAACCACCGTCAATCACTGGGGCAAAATGATGTTCCGCTGGATTTATTGGAACGCCCTGCTTAAAGGCAATGAATTGCCGATTGAGAGCAAGATGACGATGGCAGGAAAACGGATGTAGGTGATATTCATGGACGACCTCACCCTACTACATAAGAAGCTGGATTACTTGACTGAGCAGATGGATGCACAACGCCGTCGGCAAGAAACATACGAGTCCTTCATGGCGGACTTTACGCCGGTTGCTAATCATATGTTCAGCCTGACGGTTGAAGAACTCGACGATATTGGTGATGAATTTGCGCTGGAAGATTTACTGTTCTTACTCAAGCGCCTGCTCCGCGATACGCGCAAAATCAGCGCCATGCTGGATCGTGTCGAAATGCTCATGGACTTACTGGACGAGGTGAATTTACTTGGTAAGCCAATGGTCGATAGTGCCATCGGCTCGCTGGAAAATATGGAAAATAGTGGATACTTCGGTTTTGTCGAAGGTGGACGGTATGTGGTTGATCGCATCGTCACAGAATTTGATGTGGACGACCTGAAAGCCCTCGGCGATAACGTGGTGACAATTTTGACCACCGTTCGCAACATGACACAACCGGATGTGATGCAGGTGGCGAACACGATGATCGACTCACTCCGTGAGGAAGAGCTACCGGATGACAAAGTATCTACCTGGGCATTGCTCAAAGAATTTAATGATCCCGCCGTCCGTAGAGGGTTGGTACGCATGCTCCACGCGGTTAAGACGTTGAGCGAACAACCGACAAAGACCGAACACGAACCTATTTCGTAGCACATTTATCTGGAAATTCTGTGCGATCTACAAGGCGTGGGTCGCACACAAACATAATCTTAAACACAAACGTAATCAATACGCAAAGGAGTACACACCGCATGACCGCAAATACTGACATTATCGCCACTGTGAAATTTGATGAGGATGGCTATCTGGATAACGCGGCAGACTGGACACCAGAATTAGCAGAAGCCCTCGCCGCAGAAGCAAACATTGACTTGAATGATCGCCATTGGATTGTTATCAACTTTGTCCGTAGCGAGTTTGAAGCCAACGGCGATGCACCGACAATCCGCAAGATCACAAAAACTACCGAGGTCAACACCAAAGAACTATACAAGTTGTTCCCCAAAGGTCCAGCAAAATTAGCGGCTAGAATCTCCGGCTTGAAGAAACCGACCGGATGTATCTAAAAATGCTGTTCATAAGTTAAATATGTCGGTTGTGTCCAATCCATATTGGCATAACGAATAAATCACAATGGGCGGGGATTACAACTCGCCCAACAAAATACAATATTACAAGACCTGGAAAACCATTTACTCACCGTTGGAGGTGACATCATGACAGAAGAAAAAACACGTAAATTATGCATTATTTGTTCAAAAGGCTCATTAGACATGGCATACCCGCCAATGATCTTAGCGAATGCGGCGCGTATGAGTGGTATTGATGTGGAGTTGTTTTTCACATTCTGGGGGATGGATATCATCACTGAAAACAAAGTTGATGATTTACACGTTGCAACCGTTGGTAACCCGAACTTACACCCATCGTTCCATATTCCGACGATGATCGGCGGGTTGCCTGGTGTGTCTAACATGGCAACTAATATGATGAAGAAAGAAATCGCCGCGCTAGATTTCCCACCCGTTCGTGAATTTATTCAGGACATCATGGACACAGGCGCAGGGGTATATGCCTGCAAGATGTCAATGGATATGATGAAGCTGACAGAAGATGACATGCTAGAAGGCGTAGAAGTGCTCGGCGCGATGGAGTTCATGGATCTTTCCGAAGGCGCACAAATCATGTTCATTTAGTGGACTGATTTTGTACCAATTTATCGAATAACATTTTCAGGGTTCTATCAGAGTAATCGCTCTGGCAGAACCCTGTAGTTTATATACCATCCTCATAGCAAGTCAGCGCATCAAAAATAATATATACGTTACAAGCGAAATCTTAACGCATGTGTTTTCCGTCCGGTGTTACGATAGGTTTAGTTTTCCCGAGCACGAAGAAATAGGTGTACTATGAAGCGAATTATGCATATCATCTTAGCTGTTGCGTTTGTGGCGACCTTGAGCACTATTGCTGTTCCACATAGTTACGCCAACTGCGGCACCACCGTTGCGTTGAGCAATCCAACCGCCGGTGCAGGTGGAGAAGTTGCTCAGAGTGTGAACTTACCCGCAGGCACAGTGATTACTTATAACGTCACGAATATCGCCGGGGGCAACACTACAATGCGATATAGTGATTTTGGCGCACTCGAATACACCATCTACTTTAATCAGGGTACAACCAGCACACCACCACAAACCGCTGTTTCTGGCAATTATACCGCCGCGACACAGGTGAGCGAGGTAAAAATTGTGTACAACGCCGGTGTGACCTTCGATGGCTCCGTCAGCTTCACCTGTCCGGGAGACATTATCGCGCCCTTGAGTGTGTTTGATGGACGGATCAATACCAATTATGGTGATTCTAACGTCGGTATCCTCTATGAAGGTACAAACGGTGCGCTTGACCTCTATCGTTATGAGACAGATCGCTATATCGCCGGGTTCATCACACCAGAAGAGATCGAACCGTATCAAAGTAACCCACCGGCACAAAATACGCTGATCAAATCAACCGGAATAATTTCGGTGTATATCCTGAGTAACGGTCAAATTCAGTTCAACTTTGGACCGGATGAAGAAGGCAAAACATGGGTCTTCGTCATGGATGACCTTGCTGATCGCATCAACGAAGACAGTTATTACATTCCACCACCCGGATAATCGTACTTACGCCGGACGTAATATATGGGCGATTTGCTCGATATGGTTCATATCATGCCATGCGGTCAAAAATAGTTGATCGTGCAGGGTGAATCGCCCACGAACCGGATGCTGTGCCGGGCGTTCCCACAACGCCTCGTCTGTGGATAGCTCGCGCAAAAACACCAAATGGTTTTCACGATGTTTTTTCCACGTATCGAATACATCACGCATATCATCTGCAATATAGTTGTTGCTGGATACAAGCGTATTGGGGTCAGGGAACGGTAATGCTGGATTATCCTGCTCAACTGTCCGCCTGGAACGTTCCAGAAAAATCGCCTCAAAATCGCGCATATGGCACATGACCTCTAACGCCGTCCATCCATCGCCACCATCGCGGACAGTGTTCAGCATTTCCGGTGGCGCACTCTTGAGCAGGTAATCTAAGCTAGAAATCGCTTTTTCCATTTTGCTAAATTGCCACATGCGAATTGTTTCAATAATCATGATGTCCCCTTTATCAATTATCAACTTATAGGCGAAAGTACATGCCAATTTACCCTTAGACGTTGTCAGTGAAAACAACGTTACAATTTTCGCGTTTTGCGCTACGCTATTGCATCTTAATTTAAGATGCAAACCATTCTATAACCAAACCTCAATGCTCTAGTGTAATTTTGCGTAATATTATAGGGCTACCAACGAAATATTACGATATATTATGGTGGCAAGCATGGAACTTCGGGCAATCGGCTCACAAAAACAGACTACGCTCAGGAAATTTACAGGACTCAATCTCTGGATATATTATGCACTGTTGTTTGTAATGACGAGCATGGGCATTGCTTATGGCTACTACTTTTCCGAGATTAATTTTCCAACAGATAAGCCATTTTGGGTCGAGACCGGGCTCAATATCCTGAAGCTGGTGTGGTTATTGCCATTTCCTTACGCCATCATCAATTTCTATGCGTTCGTGCGCTTTCCAGTTTTCCGCAATGCAACACACGAGCACCCCCGCCCGCTAGATGTCACGCTATATTTTCGCTATGTCACGCGTGGTAACAATCAAAAATTGATCGCAGAAACCGTCGAGAACAGTTACCGTGTGCTGGAAGCGAGTTTAAGTTTTGCACAATGGCACATTGAGGTTGTGAGCGATACGCCCCTCGCAATTGATGATTACGATGGTCAGGTCAGTGTCATTGTTGTACCGGATACCTATCACACACAAAATGGTGCCAAATATAAAGCACGCGCTCTGCACTTTGCGATGGACGCATCACCCGCAACCGATGATGATTGGGTTATTCATCTGGACGAAGAAACGCAATTTAATCAGCACACTGTAGATCAAATTCGTACATTTGTCATGAAAGATCGCCATCGCCTTTACCGCAACCCCACCGAATTACCTAAGATCGGACAGGGGGTCATCATTTATGGCAAGCGTAAGATCGTGAATTGGATTACGACCCTCGCGGATTCAATCCGTGTGGGCGATGATTATGGGCGCTTTCGCCTGCAATATGAATATGGCAAAGCTAACATGGGCATACACGGGTCGTTTATCGTGATTAACAGTGGCTTGGAACGCTCCATCGGGTTTGACCACGGTCCGATGAGTAGTATTACAGAAGATGCTTATTTCGCACTGGTCGCACAAAGTAGAGGCGTAAAATTTGGGTTTATCAACGCCTTCATGTACGAAAAATCACCCTTCACGATCCTTGACTTTATCAAACAACGTCACCGTTGGTTTGGCGGCTTGTGGTTATGTGCGCTGTCACCGGATATTCCGCTTCGTCATCGCTACATTCTCATCACGTTTATGTCGATGTGGTCAATGAGTTGGATGTGCCTTGCTATGGTCGCCGTAAATCTGGTTTATTCCACCGGCACCCCCGCATGGTTAGCCATGATTGGCGGTGTGTCCTTCTTCTATTATGTGACGCTGTATTTGGTCGGGTTCTTCCGCACATTTGACCTGAAAGACGGCATCCTGCGCTTTGTGATGTTAATGGTGCTTCAAGTGCTTTTGATACCGTTGTTTTCCGTGTTGGAATCTGCTGGCGTGATATATGGTCTGGTGAAACCGCCAAAGGGTTTTTACATTGTGCAGAAAGAAATCTAGCGAATCGACGTTGCCTAGCCTGAAAAAACGATTATCGTGAAGAATCGTCAAAACAGTGAAATACACCCGACCACACATAATAGGGCAGACGTGGGGAGAGCGTCGGGGTTGCGTATTTGTGATGCTTCGCCCATTCCGCCACAATCAGCGATGTAAACCATAAAATCAAGGCAAATGGGTATGCGAAAGCTGATGATATTGGCGGTTATGGCGTTGATGCTACTGGCGACGGCGGTGGCACAGGACAATTCAGACTCTCCGGCGTTTGTGGAGACGGTGCGCTTCGGGCGTGGCGATATTCTCCACGCAGAATGGCACCCGGACGGAGATCGTTTTCTGGTGGATACCGTGCGCGGTGCGTGGATATATGGCTATTCACCCACAAGCAATCGCTTTGCCGACCTTGCCTATTTCGACAATGCCCGCGCCGCCCGTTATAGCCCGAATGGAGGCACTTTCGCCGCGATTTTGCCAGATAACAGCCTTGGCGTGTGGGATGCCTATAACCATATCCCCGCTGAGTCACCGACCTTCCCGATTGTCCACGACACAGAGATTGTAAGCATTGCATGGAATCCACAGTC
>DAOTXB010000120.1:0-2249 GCA_034435575.1 Anaerolineae bacterium | reverse complement strand
ACCACAGCAATCGCCGCTAATAAGAACGCGTTGCCTAATTCTAGAGAAGCGCCTAAAAATGGTGCGGCAACACCACCACCCAAAGCGGCAACCGCAGACCCTAATGTAAACACCAGCGTAAACACCGCCCGCACGTTGATACCTAGTGCTTCGACCATTTCCGCATCTTCTACACCAGCACGAATAATAATACCGATTCGAGTACGGTTTAGGAGTAGGGCGATAGAGAAAATAAGCGCAACACCGACCAGAATGACGAAGGGACGATAAAGTGTAAAGCGTTGTCCAAATAGCGTAAAGCTACTTTCCAGCACGCTGAATGTATCAGCCCAGTTACGCGGGCGCACACCCCATACCAACTTGATACCTTCTAACATCACCAACGCCACGCCAAATGTCAGCACCAGCTGGAATAATGGGCGTACATAAAGTGGGCGCAACATCACCCGTTCTAGCATCCAGCCAATGACCGCACCAACCGCGCCTGCGCCGATCAATGAGAGCACAAAGCGAATATTTGCATCAGGGATCGCATCCATTAAGCCAGGCGCATGATGAATTTCATAACCGACATACGCGCCAAGCATGAAAAATGCCCCCTGCGCCAGATTAAGAATATCCATCAAACCAAAAACGATGCTTAGACCGGACGCGACTAGAAATAGAAGCATACCTTGAAACAAACCAGACATCACAGTGATGGCAAAATCACCCAGATCACCGGTTGTAATAAAACTAAAACCAAGCAAACCTGCGGTTAAACCGGCGACGATGAGCAAGGTCATTCTACGTTCTTCTGTCATCGTTGTGTCCTTTATGCCACACCAAGATAACGTTGAATAAGTGCCTTATCGTTGACAAGATCATGCATATTGCCCTGTTGTGGGCTATGTCCGTCATCAATAATGACATAACGATCTGCGAGCTTACTTGCCATTGTGAAGTTTTGTTCCACCAATAACACAGTCGTTTGCGATGATAATCGGCGAATTGCTTCCATCAGTTGCTCAATGATGACCGGTGCAAGCCCTTCGCTAGGCTCATCAATCAGCAACAATTTGTTATCCGGCACAAGCGAGCGCGCAATTGAGAGCATTTGCTGTTGCCCACCGGAGAGATTGCCACCTGACAAATGATAGAGGCGCTTTAAATCCGGAAATAACTCGAAGACAAAATCTGATTTACGCTCCAGATCACCATTTTTGCGCTGGGCGATTTCTAAGTTTTCACGGACGGTCAATTCTGTAAAAATGGCGCGATGTTCTGGCACATAGCCGATGCCCAATTGGGCAATCGTATAGGGGCGTTTGCCCGTAATAGGCTCGCCATTAAACAAAACTTGTCCCTCACTTGGAGGATTTAAGCCCATGATACTTCGTAGTGTGGTGGTTTTACCTGCGCCGTTGCGCCCCAGTAAAACGGTAATATTACCCTGTTCAACGGTGACAGAAACACCTTCAAGAATATGAAATTGCCCGATGAAGGTATGTATGTTGTCTACCTGAAGCACCGCGCTATTCATCATCTTGAGCCTCCTCAGTCATCCCGCTCATCGTATTAAAATCGCCATACATCTCACCAAGATAGACTTGTTGTACGGTGGCATCTGCGGCGATTTCCTGCGGAGTGCCTTCGGCAAGTAGCTTACCGTGGTTCATCACCGTGATTTTGTCAGAGACCTTCATCACAACGCTCATGTTGTGTTCCACAAGCACAAGGGTTTTATTACCCTCACGCCGAACTGTGTCAATCGTCCCCATCAATTCGGGTACCTGTTCGGATGCCATGCCTGCTGTCGGTTCATCTAGCAATAACACTTCAGGATCAGGCGCGAGTAAAATCGCCAATTCCAACTTGCGTTTACCACCATGGGGGAGGACAGAGGCAGGGAAAGCCGCCATATTTGCTAGACCAACCATATCGAGTACAGTCATCGCCCGTTGCAAATAGTCACCATACGAATCGGCACGGCGGAAGAAACGAAAATTGTCATTTCCCATCGCTTGTGCCGCCAGGCGAACGTTTTCCAGTACGGTTAGATTCGGGAAAATATTGGTGATCTGATAAGACCGTGACATGCCAAGATGTGCGCGGCGGTGCAACGGGGCAGCGGTAATATCATCTTGCTTGAAAATTACTTGACCATCAGTCGGTTTGTAAATTCCACTAAGCAGATTGAAGAACGTGGTCTTCCCCGCGCCATTAGGTCCGATAATCGCATGGGTTGTCCCCTGTTCGACCTGTAAGCT
>DAOTXB010000119.1:0-6625 GCA_034435575.1 Anaerolineae bacterium | reverse complement strand
TTCTGCACTAGCAACCCGTGCCCGCTGATCTGTATGCGAGAATGTTTGTACTAACGCGTTAATCGACAGCGTATCACCAACACGTCCTAGTGCCCGTGCCGCCTCCGCAACCACCAGACCATTCGCATCATTCAAGGTGTCTATGAGTGGGATGACCGTGGCGTAATCTGCATATTGCCCCAGTAACCACGCCGCCCCACGCCGTACCGTCCACGAATGGTGGTCTAACATCTTCATGACATTCAGCACCATATTATTGTCGCTGTGCTTAATCATAGTCGGTGGCACCAACGTCGGGTCAAATTCCACCTCATTGAACACCTTTAACAATCCGGGCAATGGCTTGGCGGGTTTACGCCTCAAAAGTGCGTTTGCCGCCGTTCGATAATTGCCTTCACGCGCTTCCTTCAACAACACATCCCGATACGATTTACCGGTACGTTCAAGCGCGATAGCAACCACATCCTCCCATACACCATCTTTAATCAACGCCAGCGCACGGACTACAGCCAGATTAAACGCCGAAGTGGGCACATCTGCCCCTTGAGCAATCGCTTCCAATGCCAGTAAGGGGTTGACTTCAGAGATCGCTTCCATCACCAGCGCTGTTTCTGCATATGATCGGGCACTCAACAAAATAACTTCATCCCAGCGCCCTATAATTGGAGAACCCGAATCATCCAATTTGGGTGGAATTACATGCCGTGAAATACCTTCAATTTGTAAACCGTGCATCGCGTAATAAATCAAGAAATTGCGATGCGTAAACGAAAAATGTTCATCATCACCACTCAATACCCCGCTCAGAAGTGCGGCGCGTTGTGCTGGTTCCGTAAGTCCAGCTTCTTTTGCCTGAGATTTAGAAACAATATATGTCAAATCATTGTCGAGCAAGAAAAATGCCAACCGTGCCAGTCCAGATTCTAATCGACGAATCGACGGTGGCTTTAGACCGGCGATGCTATAGCGTGTACTCAAATGACGCTCCAGCAAACTGACGAAAGAATCCGGCACAATCGCGTCATCGCCTAAGCCAAGATCACATAAAGCGAACAACGTAAACGGTGATTGCAATAACGCAAACAATTGCGCTGTTCTAGCATTAAAATCAATCGCAGGCAGACGCTCCAAACCACGCAACGCTGAAACAGATTGTGGTGCGTGTGCGTCCAACACCTGCGTAATATGTGCAGTGTCAAGCTCGGTTAGGCTGACAACAGTCAACGGCGATGCTTCCAAAAATTCTGGATCAGGCGTAACCGCAGACGCGATAATAAGTTGTGCGGGCAAGGCATCAGAATTCAGCCAGTCACTTAACCGACGCATCGCTCCTGGACGCGCCAGCACACGATTAGGGTCGTCAAGGTAAACCGCCGTGCCACGCACTTCTGTCGATGATACGAGCGAAATCGGCAGATCGCTTACGGTATGATGCACATATTCAACGAGGTCTTCGTTCGCATCCCATCGCCCTAAATCCACAAAAATGGGCAACAATACATCATGTGCATTATCACGCCGTGCATGTGCCATCTGTAGCGCGATACTCTGCACCGTTGTTGTTTTGCCGGAGCCATGTGCCCCGTTCAGGTAAACATGATCGTATATTGCGATAACGTCGCGAATATCGGAATATGCGGTAGGTTGTGGGCTTTCTGCGATAAATATGCCGGGGTCATGCCAGCGATCAATCGATTGCACGCGTGGACGAACCAGATCATCAAAGCGGTCAAGCGGTAACCCTGCCCTGCGTTCCTCTAGCCGAGCGATGAGGCGCATTAAATATAGACGTTCAGTGCCCGGTCGTAAAACGATATTGCCCAGATTTTTGGTTAATGCAGAGACGATCTGATTGAGCAATTCACGATCAATCTGTGGTAATCCATCCGCATGATATGTCAATGCTATAGGATCAAGATAGGGTTCAGGCAGTGTGTCCAACCCTGATGAATTACGAAAAGTAATCGGCAAAATGGTCTTTTCGTGTTGTCGACACAAATCTAGCTCGGCATGTGTGTAATGCGCGCTAAGATATTGCGGACTAGATAGAGAGATCACCGCGGTTGCATTAGTTATGATCTGCGGGACGACTTGTTCTAATGATTTCCATGAAGGTAAATCAAGTCGATCCATCCAGACAGGAATGCCAAAAATTTTTAAGCTCAGGCTTAACTGCAACGCAACGCGAGCGTCTTCATGATGGTAACTCAGGTAGATTGGCTTGAACGTGTCCATCAAAAAACTTTATGAGACTATAATTCTTTTTATGAGTAAGCTACATTAACTTTACATCATTACAGCAAATATTCCCAAAAAATAGGGACGATGTTACAGTATTGTACGTTTAATTGCGTATCTGTAAGGTTTCAGGCATAGTATTTGCAGGAAATGTTGAAAACTGTGTGGCAAAGTTGAAATACATCATTTCTAAAAGATTTCGAGCACTATCCATGCTACACTAAGAAAATTGGTTTATTTGTCGCTTAAATCATCCTAAATTTATTTTATAACTATTATACGTAAACGTCAAAGCGAATTAGCAAATTTGGAAAAAGACATTACTCATCAGTTTGCACACATAAATGAAAGGCTACACAATGTCACCAAATAACGATACAAATCAAGATAAAGATAGACGCATGCATGTAGAAATCGGGCATGTTTCCGCATCCGGTCACGTTGTTGTAGCCGGTCAGGACGCAAATGTGAGTGGAAACACTCAGGGTGACTCCGCACAGGGTAATTCTGTTACGGTAGGTGGTGTAGAAACCACCACAGATCAGGCGGACGAACTCAAACAGGCGATTAAACAGGTTGAAAAAGCGATTGATGAAGAAGATACCATCGACGAAGGCACCAAAGAAGCGGCACGGCATAATGCACAGGTGTTACGCACACAGATGACCTCCCCTGCTAAACCAAACGACCATCTCCTTACACAGGCGGCGGAACAACTGTATAAATATGGACCTAAAATTGCCGGAACTATTGTATCATTGTTCATGACACCACTTGCAGGTGAAATTGTCAATGTAGCTGGAACACGGGCTTTGGAGTTTTACCGTAAACTTCGTAATCCAGATGCACACACACCAGCAACATCAACAGAATAGTATCGTGACAAAAAATATGGTGAAGATATGACAACATGGATGTTAGTTGAAGACGAGCCGGATCTTTACGATATGGTTCTGATGATGTATAAGATGATCGGTGTCGAAGGCTTAGCGTTTACCAATGGCGAAGATGCAATTGATTGGATTGAAGCCTATGAGCGCAAAGAAGTTGGGATCGTCACACCACAACTTGCCCTGCTCGATATTCGGCTACCTGATGACATCCAGGGAGTTGATGTTGGGCATAGAATACGACAAAGTCCGAATCTAAAAGAGATCATCATCGTGCTCTTCACCGCTTATAGGCTCTCACCTAATGAAGAACGTGAGATGATGAAGACCGCAGGCGCAGACTTGCTACTTTACAAGCCTTTGCCCAAAATTTCAGAATTTAAATCGATTGTCAACAAGCTCATCAACAAGCGCTAATCGTCACACACGCACAGCGATCACATATCAGTTTGCAGTTGCCCCAAAATCTGCACAGCGCGTGATCGCTCAGGGGCATCTAGGCGATCATCTATGATGCTCGATTCTAACCATTTGATCAGATTGCCCTTGATTGTTGTATGTGAGCCTAGCTGTTCCTTAATCCATGCTGTCGCCCAAATTTCTGCGGCGATGTAAACAGAATATAATTCACCCTCAGATAATTTGCCCTCTTTTTTCTTAGGCAATAAATACTCAATCAGTTCCCAGCGCCCATTTTGCCCACGATTACGGGCGAGAATCGCACCAACGAACATCGCAACCTCACGCCAGCGATAAGGATCATGCCTTACTAAATGCGCGATATTTGCAGGAAAAATCCAGATGCCTCCATCAGACTTCGGCGGCTTCAATTTTTCAGGCATGCGACAATCATCATATTGATCAATCAATGCACACGCCGCCAAAAATTCCTGTAAACTTTGATGCAAGAATCGATAGGTCGTCTTCGGTCCAGAGACTAAAATGCCGTTGCGCGTCGCTAAATATTCTACAATGTATTCAATTGGTGCCCCCAAGTCCCGTTGACGTTGCATCAGCCGTTCCAACAAATCCTTACGCTCGACATAAACCTTGTGCTTGTCCGTCGCCACATGGTCACGTTGTAGATCAAAGGCAATCAATTGGAGCACATCACGCACACGATCCCAATTCAGGTTACGGGTTTTCTC
This sequence comes from Anaerolineae bacterium, assembly GCA_034435575.1. GTDB lineage: Bacteria > Chloroflexota > Anaerolineae > Aggregatilineales > Phototrophicaceae > JAVJSU01. The sequence continues at coordinate 2,349 of DAOTXB010000119.1, read as the reverse complement.
AATAATCGGATCTCCGGTGTCATGTCGTCGCCAGCGATGCAATAATTTGATCGTGTATTCGTACAGTTCAGCCTTACCAGTTGGCAGTTCGCTATTTTCCTCATGAATGAGGACGATCAATGCAAGTAAAAGCGGTTGCCGTGCCAATGACCACAGTTCACGCGATTCTAAAATGGTGGTGACCAATTCTTTGGACAACTGATCCGCCCGTGATGAGGCTAGTTCCGGTCCACCGAATGATTCAGGACGTACATGAGCCGATTCACGATACCAATTATCAACGTAAGTTTGCATTTGCCGCCATGTGTAAGGCGCTAGTTCCGCCACAGAGAAGCGATCTGATAAGCGCCACTCCGCATGATACTTATAGGCATAACTGCGCGTGGTCACCAGTATCCGGCATCGTGGAAAACGCTTTGCCCAATTCTCAATAATGGATTTCAGCACCACACGGTCAGATTCTTTAAACACTTCATCAAGACCATCCAACAACAGCATCGTACCGTCAAAAGGAATATCGACATTTGTCAGATATTTCTCCAACGCCCGTGAAAATCCCGGGTTCTGTGCGCTTATATAATCGAGCAACGCCTGAGAAGACTTACGTGATTGCGCCTTCTGGAATGTTTCATGGGTGGTAAAGTGTCGTAAACTCACATAAACAGGCAATATTGCACCATGCACCCATGAGGAACCCAGTAAGTCCAACCCATTTACGTCGTCCACTTTTTCTGCGTCCGGGTCACAGGCATAAGCCAAACAAGTGGCGATAAAGCGCACCAGTGTACTTTTACCCGTCCCTGCCCCACCACAGACTACCAGATGAGGTGATGCGGCAACTGATTCAAGCGCATCGTAACGTAGATGGCTAAGATCTTGCTCTACGGAACGTCTATGCAGGGCTTCTAGCTTTTCTTCATCTTGCAGATCAGCCGCTTCTGGCACCCAGATGTCCATCGGCGTGTAGAGTTGATGCAAATGCACCATGCTATTGGTGTGTCGACGCGCCGCCGGCATAATTGACGCGATATCGGTATGGTCGCGGTCAGAGCGTACACCCGCCAAATAAGACTTAAGCGCGGCTTTTTCGCCATCATAATATGTTGTAACGACTTTGGCATTGTGTCCGGCGATGACCACATTATGCCCAGCGCGAATCATCTGTGCCCGTACCCGCAACTCTGATGCATGTTGCTGATTTTCGCGCAGATATTTCAAGATGTCATCACAAAATGCTCGCCCGCCGTCAGAATCATTTTGCACACCGTGGAGCGCATCCGCCTGCACAATAAACCAGTTCACACACGCTTCGATGTCCTCATCTGACTCCACCTGTTGACAGAGTTCCTCCACCACCTTTTTGAGTGGTTTACTGGTTGCCCCTTTTTTGCCAGATTTACTATTGATCCCCAGTTTACCCAGCGTTTGTGCCAGCTTTTTGCCCTGATCGTGGCTTTTCAACCAATCAGCAGTGACCTGTTGTTTGAGAATCGGCGTTAGGCTGATCGCAACCAGCTCTTGATACCGATTCTTCAGTTTCAGCTTGCCGACATCCTCTTTTATCTGTGCCCAATCACGGGTTACGTGCGTTTTCCAGTCCTCAAGCGTCATATCACCCTCAATGTTACAAAATAGTTATTACTACGTTGGCATACTGTTATTATAGCGTATAAAATAAATTTATGTCGAATACCAGCCAATTTTAGTGAAGTTCGTTAAAATAAAGACCATATATATACACAATTAACGGATTACACATGACAACCCGATTCGACCTCACCGATAAAATTGCTATCGTCACGGGTGGCACTGGCACCCTCGGTAGTGCGATGTGCAAAACACTCGCAGATGCAGGCGCAACCGTCGTCATCCTCGCCCGCACAGAATCTGATGCTGTCGCCCTTGCGGAAAGCATCAACGCAAATGACGGTTCTGCGCTCGGTTTAGCCTGTGATGTGCTGGATAAAGACGCGCTGGAAGCGACTGCCACAAAAGTTATCGATGTATACGGAAAAATTGATATTCTGGTCAACGGCGCGGGTGGAAACCGTGCAGAAGCCACCGCTATGCCCGGTGAACGCACCTTTTTTGATCTGCCACAGGATGCGTTACGATGGGTGTTTGATCTGAACTTGATGGGCACGATTCTGCCATCGCAGGTTTTCGGCACACACATGACCGGCGCGGAATCCGGTGTACTCATCAACATCAGTTCGATGGCATCCATGCAACCGCTTACTCGCGTTGTCGCCTATGGAGCCGCCAAAGCCGCCATCAACAATTTCACCCAGTGGCTTGCCGTCTACATGGCAACCGAACACAGTCCAAACATCCGTGTGAACGCCATCG
>DAOTXB010000118.1:0-5479 GCA_034435575.1 Anaerolineae bacterium | reverse complement strand
GCTCCCATTTTAAGATTAGAGGTCTCTGATCGTGGCAAATACCTTCAGCTTCAACTAATACAGGTCGCGTGACCTGATGACCCCATTATATGTTTAGCGATATTGATCGCTACTATATACATGCACGGCTGGACCTTCTTCAACATCAGGTGAATTAAGACGGTCAAAATCTTGCGCCACCCAATTATAGAGCCAGTTAGCGTCAGTGAGTGACATATTGACACACCCATGACTGCGACGATAACCAAGCCCATCATGCCAGTATGCGCCATGTAATGCACGTCCTTCATCGAAGAACATTGTCCAAGGGACTTCTTCAAGATAATAAAAATCGTCACCCGGTGTTCCCCATGACATATCATGCCGAATGTTCCGATAATATATATTGAATGTTCCTTCAAAAGTTGGCCAACGAGGTAAGCCGGTTGCTACTAATGTTGCAAAGATCGGGGTTTCTCCCTCATAGGCAACGAGTGTCTGTTCATAAAGATCGATGCTTACCCAACGTTCGGTATTCACGTCTTCCGGACGTTCAATGGGCTGGACTTTCGCAACCGCCGTCTGATGCACCCATTTATTGGCACCAATCTGATACCAGCGCCACTCATCCAATTCAACACTGTCATAGATATACACCTGTGTGTAACGGTATATCAAGCCATTCGACTCTAGTGGATCACCACCGGGTACTGTACTTGGATAGGCATTCACTAACATCCATGCAATGGTGTATTGTGGCATAATTTCAGGTAGAAAAATTCCATTAAACTCAGAGACAACATAGTTTGTGTCCGTAAGATGCTCAGAACGAATCCATTCGCCTGCGTTAATCTGTGTCCAGCCATTTTCCTGTACATTTAACACGGTAACGAAATTAAAGCCATCATCTAGAACTCGTAACACGCTCCCATCTGGTGAATCAAAAATTTGTACCGTGCCTGTAACTTGTTGATAGCGACGATCATGTAACAATGACTGATTAACCAAAGGAGAGTCGAACTGAGGTAGATCAGCATTGAGGATCTCGCTTTCCGTCAACCCAATAGTGTTTGATATCTGTGAAACTTCCACACAACTTTGATTATCATCACAATCATCTTGTGCAGAAGTTTGTAATACTGGCGCAAAAAGTAACGTGAAAATTATAAACACTAAATGATGTTTTTTCATTCGATTCTCTCTCGATAACTGGTTCTTTCATGATAGATATACCGTAACACGTTGCTACCATACGCTTCAACATACCAAACCCTACGGGTAACCAACTGTTTAGCCAGGTCAGTAATTTAAAATACAAAAGGCATCACTCATTATGCGATGCCTTCGAAATAATGATTGAGGCGATTGATTTATATGTCAGCGATAATCGCCACTACTGTATACGTAAACCGCCGCACCAAGATCATTGTCTACCGTAAAATCAAACTCAGGGGCAGTAAATTGATACAACCAATGGGCATCGGTAATTGACATATTTACACAGCCATGACTACGCCGATACCCAAAACCATCGTGCCAATATGCGCCATGTAGTGCAATATCTTGGTCAAAGTACATTGTCCAGGGGACTTCTTCAAGATAATAGAAGTCTGGTTGCCCATTTGCGCCACTCATTACCGTTCGTTCATAGCGAACATAGATATTAAACAAACCTTCATTAGTAGACCATGCTGATAAACCACTGGATATAAGCGTAGCAAAAATCGGTGTATTGCCTTCATATGCGATAACAACTTGTTCATACAGGTCAACACTGACCCAACGCTCACTGTCTACCTCTTCGAAGCGTTCAACTGGTAAAACACGCGCAACGAGTGTTTGATGTACCCATTGATCAACGCCAATTTGAAACCATTCCCAGCCATCAATCTCAACACTGTCATAAATATTTACTGTTGTATAGCGGAATTGTAGTGGGTTAGCTTCATTAGGTTCACCGCCGGGCTCGCTACTAGGGAATGTATTTACAAGAATCCACGCAACTGTATATGGTAGTCCGTCTTCAGGTAACAAAATACCGCCAAAATTCGATAATGCGACTTCGTTGTTGAAACTGCTCTGGTGAACCCATCTTCCCTGACTTATCTCTACCCAATCACCCTGGGTGCTATAAACTGTTATAAAGTTAAACCCTGCGTCAATTGCGCCGGTAATGTTACCATTAGGCGCGTCATGAATTTGCATAGATCCTTCTACACGACGATATATTCTGTCGTTGACGAGGTTGTCATTAGCATAAAGTTGTGTGATATTGGGCTCAGGGTATGCAGAAATTACTTCATAAGATAACCCTGCACCTTGGTTAGCATCTTCATCTTGTTGGGCTAATGCTGGCATGCCAACCAACAAAGACATTATTACTGAGATTATCAATGTTGTACATAATTGCCGATAATTGAACCTATACATGACCGATCTCCTAGTGAACTTTGAATATTTATGTTGATACACTACCATCGTTCAGGGTAAACTCACAACATCGTCATCACCACGGCAAACCAACGTTTACCATACGTTGCCGTCGATCTGGTTTCGACATATACTTAATATCAGCTTATTGTCGACACATTCCGTTTGCTCAATAGGCGGAAAGGTGCATAGGAGATTTTGCATGAAATCACGAGTAAGAATTATTTTTGGGGTAGCAATCCTCGCCATTCTATTGGGCAGTTTTGCTTTTGGTTCAGTTGTTTCTGCAACAGAAATTGAAACGGAACAACAAGCACAGTTTACCGCACCAATTCTTGTGGCAAACACGAGTTTCTTGAACGTGCGCACAGGTCCGAATGCGGGCTATTCAGTGCTTGTTACAGTAGTTGGTGGTACTGAATTGCCAGTACTGGGTGTATTCGCGGATCGCGTATGGTATCAAGTATCTACAATAGTTGGGGTAGGGTGGGTAAATGTTCAGTTTACGCTACCACGTGGCGACTTCTCAAATGTGCCGTTTGTAGAAGCACCTGAAGTTGTAGATACAAGTCTCACTACTTCAACAATGTTAGATCAAACTGCACAAGATGACTCTACAGGTGCGGTACGGTTCTCAGGTGGTAGAGAATGGGGTGTTTCAGTACGTATTACACATCCATTCCGTACTAGCTCAACCATGAATTCGGGTTCACCTGGTGATATTGTTGAAAACCCCGGTATCATTTACACAATTCTAGAAGCAGCCAACTCTGATGGTACGATTTGGTATCGAATTGATGATCCAACATTTGGTCTTGGTTGGGTAGAGGCAGATAAGGTGATTTTCCGACCATTTGCGTGTGGTGATTCAATAACTGCTGTAGTCTTTACAGTTCCGGTTAGACCCACAATCGGACCCGATGGATCAGGGACACTGGACGGAAATGTAAATATTGATACTGGTTCTGAAGCGTACCTTGTAGATGCAATTGGACAACAATATAAAGTTGAATTGCGTGACGGTAGTACTGGTTGGGTGCCAGCAGAAACTGTTGCTGTACGTGGTGATGTTTTTGCAGATTACTGTGTGAATGGTGGAGTTGGCGCCTCAAGTATGGGTGTTACAACAGGGACAGGACAAGATAGTACCAATAATGGCATGACCACCACTCAACCGCGTCTCCTTGGACCGAGAGCCGTCATTAATACCGGTTTCTTAAATTTACGTAGTGGTCCTGGTGCACAATACAGTGTAGTAACGACATTGCCCGGGGGCACTGAATTGCAACTCATCGGTGTTGCGCCTGATGGTGTATGGTATCTTGCCGAGGGTACATTTGGGCGTGCATGGTTAAATAGTGAATTCACATTGCTCCGTGGTGATGGTCGTAATCTTCCCGTTATTCGTGATTTTGTTGGTAGTACATTATCAACACCTATGGCAAATATCACTAATGCGGTCACATTATATGCCACACCTAACACAGGCGGTAATGTTGTTGGCGCAATCTCAGGTCCTTTACAAGTCAATGTTGTGGCGAGAACAGCCGATTTCAACTGGTTACAAATCAACACAGCTATTGGATTTGGTTGGGTACCAGCATCACAGGTAACGTTAGAAGGTGACAGCAACCTGATTCCTATCGTTAACGGCTAATAATGACTTAAACCTATAATTTGAATATTCAACGCCCCTCAGTTATGATGGGGCGTTGTGTTTTATTAGGGAGAATTAGAGTATGAATAAATTTGCTAACCGGCTAATGAATTTGGAAAATACGCAACGTACAACTACAACTAACATTGCGACCCCTTCAGCGATTTTTGGCACAGCCGGCACATTAAGCCAAAGCCTTGATGATCGCCCAAAACACCGTATCGGTATGTGGCCCTGTATCAGTAAAGATGCCCCGGAATTGGCGATGAGCTTTTTAACTGTGCTCGCACTTTACCTAGAGCGCTGGCAATCGGTTCGTGTGTATCGATTATTCACAAATTTAAATGATGTGGATGTAAATAATCTTTCGTGGGATATTTCACAATCGCAGTTTGAGGTTGAGGATTGGCATGTTGAAGGGCTAGATGAAAATATTGGCTTATGGGGTACGTTAAATAAGGCAGATAATCAAAAATGGGAATTATCTATCGAGCTTGAAAAAGATGAGATGGACCATGCTGATGAAAATACATATCTCAAATTTAATGCGGATACTGTTATAAGTTTAATCGAACAAATACCTGACATTGCTCGCGCAATAGTCAAAGAGATTGGCATCGACACCTCAGTTATGTCGATGCCACTTGAAATGCCTGATGATGAAAATTCCTTGAAACAATTACTTTCCAAGGTCCTCAAATGGCAAGTTGATTTATCACTATTGTTGTGGGGTAAAGATTGGTCTGAAGACGATGTTACTAGAACTCATAATGCAATTATCGAGTCAGCAAAAAGTATTGGTGGCGGATTTGCTGTATGGGTTGCATCAGGAGTGACTGCCCATGCTATGAAGCCGGGATATGGGGATGTCTCTAACACAATAAAAGAATTAGCACCGAATGTAATTGAGAAGCTCGATAATCATGTTACAGCGTCCCGATTAATCGGCAGTGCCCTATACAGGGCAGGGCGCGTTGAAGAAGCATATAAGATTCTTGAAGAGTCGGTTGCCATCAACAAGCAAGACCCCGCAGTATGGATAACACTTGCTGAACTATATCGTCGTAGTTCCCGCTTAGAAAAGGCTATTGATACGTTTCAACGTGCTATCGAAGTGGATGCGGTGAATGATATTCTTTATTTGCGTTATGCTAATCTATTGAACTATATGACATATGAAAATACACAAGTAGATACTTTTGTCTTGTGTAATGTGAGTGCATTAAATGGGCAATATATTGAGCATGAGATTGTAGAAGCGTATGAGGAGGCTTTAAAACTTGAACCAGATAGCACAAAATCAATTTATGAACAGCAAATTTCCTACTTGTCATCTCTAGGTCTGTATGAGCGACTCTGGAAGCAGTTTGAGAAACTTGTTAAATTACCAGATAGTGCGGAGTCTGTTAGAAG